>QNAU01000067.1 GCA_003641545.1 Thermotoga sp. | reverse complement strand
GATACCGATCGTGTATTGCGAAAGGTGTGGAACTGTTCCAGTTCCGGAAGATGAATTGCCAGTCATTTTGCCGAAGGATGTGAAATTTGAACCTACCGGACGCTCTCCGTTGATGAGCCATGAGGAATTCAAGAAAACGAGGTGTCCGATATGCGGAGGACCTGCCACGAGAGAGGTTGACACGATGGATACCTTCGTCGATTCGTCCTGGTATTATCTCAGGTATATAAATCCACACGATGATGACAAGCCTTTCGATCCAGATGATGTGAATCGCTGGCTACCGGTGGATCAATACATAGGTGGGGTTGAACACGCGGTACTGCATCTGCTCTACTCGAGATTTGTTACCAAAGTTCTTCACGATTTAGGATACCTCGATTTTGAAGAACCGTTCGAGAATCTCTTCACACAGGGAATGATCTACAAGGATGGAGCGAAGATGAGCAAATCCAAAGGGAACACAGTTTCACCAGACGATATGGTGGAGAAATACGGTGCGGATACGCTGAGAATGTACATACTTTTCATGGGACCACCAGAAAAGGATGCTGAATGGAGCGATCAGGGGATAGAGGGAGTTCACAGATTCATAAGGAAACTGTGGAATTGCTATTCCATCATGATGGATGAGATAAAGTCGGTGAACACGCCGGATGAGTCGGTCGTCAACGGTGAAGCCGAGGAAAATCTCAGGAGGATGCTCCATACGACTATAAAGAAGGTGACGGAAGACATTGAGGGAGATTTTCATTTCAACACAGCGATAAGCAGAATGATGGAATTGACGAATGAACTGTGGAAATACTTGAACACGACGAAAAAGAAAGACTGGAATCTCAAACTTTTGAGAGCGATAGCCGAGAAGTTTCTTCTCATAATATCTCCATTCACCCCTCACCTCGCGGAGGAACTGTGGAGAATGCTCGGTAAGGACGGATTCATAATGAACGAAAGATGGCCATCCCATGTTGAAGAATACATCACGATGAAGGAAGTGGAGATAGCTATTCAGATCAATGGGAAGGTCAGAAGCAGGATAAAGGTGCCGGTGGATGCAGAGGAGGATGAGGTTTTAAAACTTGCCCTCGAGGATCAAAGGGTGAGGAAGTATGTTAAGAATGAACCGAAAAGAGTGCATTTTGTAAAGGGTAAACTTCTCAATATAGTTGTTTAACAATGCGGGGTGATGAAATTGGAGAAGATACCAAAGATAGTTGCACACAGACTCGCTCTTTACCACAGATGCTTGAGGAACCTCTACGAGAATGGAGAAAGGTTGATATCTTCCTACGAACTTGGGAAATTTCTCGATCTGAAACCGAGTCAAGTTAGGAAAGATCTGTCGTATTTTGGAGCTTTTGGAGTCAGAGGAAAAGGATACGATGTCAAGTATCTTCTCAAAACCATAGAGAGCATCCTTGGGGTAAGCAAACCGTGGAGGATGGTTCTCATAGGTGCAGGGAATCTTGGGAGGGCGATACTAAACTACGAAGAGTTGAGAAAATGTGGATTCGAAATAATCGGGGTTTTCGACAACGATCCGAAAAAGATAGGAGAACAATTCGCTGGACATGTGATAAGATCCGTGGAAGAACTCGAAGATTTCGTCAAGAAAAGCGGTGTGAATATAGGTGTGATAGCAGTTCCCCCGAAGAGTGCTCAAAAGGTTGCCGATCTTCTCGTATCCTGTGGTGTAAGATACCTGATAAACTTTTCCCCAATAAAGTTGAAACTTCCTCCCGGTGTTCTCGTTGAGGATGTTGACATATCCATACCTTTCAAGGTTTTGACTTTCAAGATCCTCGAATCGGAGGAAATGAGGATATGAACTTTCTCCTCAAAGTCGTCCTTGGTATCGCGATGGCTGTGGGAGGAAGTTTAGGAATCTTTCTGATATGGGCAACCTTGAACGATTACACCCCACCTCCCATCGTGGATTTGAAGATCGAGGGAGAAGGTGTGGAAGGCTATCCAGATGAACTGTCATTGATCACATGGAACATAGGATACGCTGGACTCGGAGCAGAGATGGATTTCTTCTACGATGGGGGAAAGACCGTCATACCACCCAAGGAGAAGGTGGAAGAATACCTCAGCGGGATAATCGAATTCTTGAGAAAAAACAGAGCGGATATTATCTTTCTTCAGGAGGTTGACAAGGATTGCACGAGAACATATGGAATAGATGAAGCCCACAGAATTTCATGGAATCTCCCGGATTATGCATGGAGCTTTGCTCTTAACTACAAGGTGAAATTCGTTCCCGTGCCGTTCAACCATCCCATGGGCAAAGTTGTGTCCGGACAGATGATACTTGGGAGATACAGACCAAAGACCGCTAAAAGATATTCACTTCCGGGGAAATATCCGTGGCCCAAGGATATCTTCATGCTCGACAGATGCATGATTGTGTGGAGATTACCATCCAAGAATGGTAAAGAATGGGTTTTGATCAACCTTCACAACTCCGCTTTCGATGAGGGTGATATAAGGGGCAAACAACTTGAATTCATAAAGAAATTCATCTTGAAGGAATACGAGAGGGGAAATTACGTTGTCGTGGGAGGAGATTGGAATCACATACTTCCAGGTGTGGGGGAATTCGAACATGAGGAAAAAAGACCAAAATTCTATTTGGATATGCCCGAGGATTGGACCCCGGTTGGATGGAAATGGTTGTATGATCCCGATGTTCCAACGAATAGATGCACATCCAAACCCTTCAGAAAGGGTGAAAATTTCGTGACGATAATAGATGGTTTCTTGATCTCCCCCAACATCGACGTTGTGGAGGTTAAAGGCTACGATATGAATTTCGAATTTTCCGATCATCAACCGGTTTTCGTTAAACTGAAGATCAAATGAGGGGGTCAAACCAATGGAATTTCTGTCTTCAAGCGAACATATAGATTTGAATGAGAAATACGGTGCGAGGAACTATGCACCTCTTCCGGTGGTTCTGGAAAAAGGGGAAGGTGTTTGGGTTTGGGATGTGGAAGGCAGAAAATATCTCGACATGCTGGCTTGCTACTCTGCCTTGAACCACGGTCATAGACATCCAAGGATAATCAAGGCTATGATCGATCAGATGAACAAGTTGACACTAACATCTCGTGCCTTTCACAACGATGTTTCAGGAAGGTTCTTCAAAAGACTTCACGAATTGACTGGATTCGATAAAGTTCTCCCGATGAACACAGGAGCGGAAGCTGTTGAAACCGCACTCAAGATAGCGAGAAAATGGGGTTACCACGTGAAGGGCATTCCAAAGTATGAAGGGAACATAATCGTCATGGATGGGAACTTTCACGGAAGGACCATAACCATCATAAGTTTCTCAACGGTCGCGCAATACAGAGATGGATTTGGCCCATTCACCCCTGGATTCAGAATAGCCAGATACGGAGATGTGGATGACCTCGAGGAAAAAATCGATGACAGCACCATAGCAGTACTCGTTGAACCGATCCAAGGTGAAGGTGGGGTCATCGTCCCACCGGAAGGATACCTGAAGAAGTTGAGAGAGATCTGCGATGAGAGAAACATCCTTCTGATACTGGATGAAATACAAACCGGCCTTGGAAGGACCGGAAAGATTTTCGCATACGAGTGGGAGAAGATGAGACCTGATATGCTGATACTTGGAAAAGCCTTAGGTGGAGGAGTTTATCCGGTTTCCGCTGTTTTGACCGATTCTGAAATAATGGATGTTCTGAAGCCCGGTGATCATGGTTCAACCTTCGGAGGAAATCCATTGGCTTGCGCCGTGGGGATAACCGCGATAGATGTCCTGATCGAGGAAAAATTGCCGGATAAGGCTAAGGAAAACGGTGAATACCTACTCGGTGAGTTGAAAAAGTTGAATATACCCGTTGTGAAGGAAGTCCGTGGTAAAGGACTGATGATAGGCATCGAACTCGAAGTAGATGCGAGAAAAATTTGTGAAAAACTCGCGGAGCATGGGGTGCTAACGAAAGAAACGCACGAAAGGGTGATGAGATTGACACCTCCACTCATAATAAATAGGAACGAGATAGATTGGGCACTTGAGAGAATCGAGAAGGTGCTGAAAGAATTTTGATTCACTCCCTTTTCGATTTCTTCCTCTTGTCCATGTACAATCTTTCATCCGCGATCCTTATCAGTTCATCGAGGTTTTTACCGTCAGTTGGGAACTGCGCTATTCCAAAGGAGAAGTTGAGGTTAACTTTGAAACCGTTGACATCGATCGGATTGAGTTTCTTCCTGAATTCTTCCACTCTCTTTCTGGAATCATCATACCCACTTTCCACAATGGCTATGGTGAATTCATCTCCACCGTATCTTCCGAGTATGTCGATCTCCCTGAAATTCCTTCTGAGTTTATCTGCGAATATTTTCAGAACCTCGTCTCCAAATTGATGACCATGATTGTCGTTCAATTCCTTGAAATTGTCGAGATCCAATAGAACAAGAGATATTTCTCTTCCATATCTCAACGCCTTCTTCATCTCGAGACTCAACAACTCGTTAAAATGATTCCTGTTGTACAATCCCGTGAGTTCATCGTACCTCGCTAAATCGGATATTTTCTTTATTATGTGCACATCCCTTATGAAGTTCATGATCTCGTGGACGAGAACCTGCTCAAAAACCTTCGACATCTCGTCCTCATCCTCGATGAATCCCAGCTTCAATTTCCCATAATCTGTTGAATACTCTCTCAAATCGTGTGAACAATCTCCCATCTCTATCTTTTTGAATCCTCCTTCGAATATCACACAGGTTATGTCCGTTTTAAGTTCCAAGATCTTCGAAAAGAACATTCTCAGAACATCTTCGTGTTTCATTCCATCGGTGATAATCTTGCTCATCAATGCATTTGCGTTCACCATTATCCTGTTCAGAATTCTCAATCTCTCGTTCATGTTCGACAGTTTCTTCACCGTTTCGGTAAGCCCCTTCCTCATGTCTTGAGTTTTGGTGATCAAATCGTCGTATGCTTCGAGTATTCTCTCCATTTCGCTAGATATTCCATTCGGAAGAAGTGACTCCAATTCCACTTCCCCGAAAGATTTTAAGATGTGCTCGATGAAATGAAACATCGGATCGAGGATGGAATTGCAGATGCTGGACATGAATTTGTAGAGAACGAATATACCGGCAATTCCGGTGATTGAAAGACTCAAAAGTATGTAAAAAATGTTCACCTCACTCTTGAGCAGGGTGAGGGTTAGGATGAATGAGATCGCAAGGAAACAGGAATATATGATCGATATTCCGATGAAAATTTTCCTCTTGAATCTTCGATGCTCCATGCTCATATTTTCACAAGACCTTTCTCAAAAGGTCGAACACGCTGTATACCGCTCTCATCCTTATCGTATTTCTATCTCCATGAAATCTTTCCCTTCTCGTTTGAACCTGACCTTCTCTATCGATCGCGAAGAACACCAAACCAATGGGTTTTTCCGATGTTCCTCCAGTTGGACCAGCTATCCCAGTTACACCGATGCCGATTTCACTTTTGAATTTTTCCCTGACGTTTGAAGCCATTTCCATCGCGGTTCTTTCACTGACCGCTCCAAATTTTTCGAGTGTTTTTCGATCCACACCGAGTACTTCCGCCTTGGATTCGTTCGAATAGACGATCACACCACCTTTGAAGATTTTGGACACCCCGGGAAAGTTCACCAACGTTGAAGCGACAAGCCCACCGGTGCAGGATTCCGCTATGGAGATCGTTATCCCTTCCTTCAGCATTCTCTCGACCATCAACTCGTCTATCCTCTTGTCTCCCACGTTGTATAGATATTCTCCAACTCTTTCCTTTATCATTTTCTCCATCCTTTCAAGTCTCCATATTTCCTCATTTCTAACGGTCAATCTTATGGTGGGTCCCACATACGTATCTATCATAGTCGATACCTTTATCCTCCCATCCGAATACAGAAAATCTTTCAGCTTTTCCTCCAGAGTTGCCTCCTTTATTCCGATGAATCTGTAGATTCTTGTCGTGTATTTCTCATGGATCATTTCCTCTACTCTTGGAAGAACGTATCTTTCGAACATGGGGATCAATTCCACAGGGGGACCTGGAAGTATGAAGATCATCTTTCCCTCGTGTTTCACAAACTGTCCTGGAGCAGTCCCAACAGTGTTTTCCAGTATCTCCGCCCCCTCTATGATTTCCGCCTGTTTCTTTACATTCTCGAGGCAAAGAAGACCGTGATCTTTCAATTTCTCCTCGAGTTTTGCGAGGATCTTTTCGTCCATCACCAACTTTCTACGAAGCGCTTTTGCCACTCCTTCACGTGTCAGGTCATCCTCGGTTGGGCCCAGTCCACCACTGATTATTAGAATGTTCGATATTTTGAGAAGATCTGAAACAACTTCCGCTATTTCTTCTATCTTATCCCTGACCTGAACCACTCTGATGATCTCACAACCAATCTTGGTCAACTCACGAGCCACGTAATTTGAGTTCCTATCCAAAATCATTCCTTCCAGCAGTTCATCTCCCACACTCACTACCCCGATCTTTGGATTCATACTGGCACCTCCAAACCGATCATCAATTTATATGCTATCATACAGTATAAACGGGAACGATTGGAAGGTGAGGATAAAGGTGGGAGAACCGAGAAAACCAGATTTTGCGAATCTGGTTATGTTTATATTTTCGGGATTTTTGGATTACTTTTATCCAGAAATAAAACCTTTGCTGATCGATGAATTCGGGGAGATAGATTACGAATCCAAAACGCTGGATTTTGGAAAGTTCACCTTTTATTACAAGGAGGAAATGGGGGGTGATTTGAAGGGAAGGCTGATAAGCTTCAAGGAGTTGATACATCCACATGAGATCGTGAACGTGAAGCTCAAAACTCTGAGGATCGAGAGGATCTTCTCGGTGGAGGGAAAGAGAAAAGTCAACATAGATCCGGGATATATAAACAACACGCAGTTCGTTTTATCCACAACCAAACATTGGGGAAACAGAATCTATTTATCCAAGGGAATATATGCGGAGGTCACTTTGATGTTTGTGAACGGACATTTCGTGCCATTTGAACACACCTATCCAAATTACAAGACGAAGGAATACATAGAGGAACTCGAGAAGATAAGGAACATTTACAAATCCAAAAGAAAACAGCTTCTCAAAAAGCTCGGTGGGTGAAGATG
>QNAU01000066.1 GCA_003641545.1 Thermotoga sp. | reverse complement strand
TTATCCCACCTCGGTGATAGGAGATCGGAGTATGGAAAGATAAGGTTCATGGGATCCATAGGTTGGGCGGTCGGTTCCGCCCTGAGTGCATGGGTTCTGATGAAGCTGAAACTCGGTTTCATATTCATCCTTTCCGCCTTCCTCTTGATCATCCCGATCATTCTCTCCTTCAACTTGAAAACGGGTGGAAGATCCACGGGAAAGGTGAAAAACACTTTGAGACCTGTGTTCACCAACAGGTCTTTCATATTCATGCTTATCGTGAACTCCTTAGTCATACTCGGTCTTCAGAGTTATTGGATATTCGGTCCAATGTACATGAAGAATGTGACCGGTTTGACGTGGATCGTCGGAATAGCAACGGCGTTCTCCGCGGTCTTTGAGATGCTCGGAATGCGAACGGAACATATCTTCAGTCGGAAATTCGGAAGGTTGAACTCCATAGCGGTGGGATATCTCGCCATAGTGATGAAATTACTGGTGCTGAGTTTTTTGAAGGATCCACTTTCCATCGTTCTGCTTCACTCGATCGAGTTCTTCGCTTGGGGAATATACTACCCTGCGAGCATAATAACCATAGGTAGCATAATAGAAGAAGAGTATCTATCCACGGCACAATCCATATTCGCAACGAGTTTCACCGTCATCGGAGGAACCTTAGCTGGACTCATCGGAGGAATTCTAATAGAGAAAATCGGCATGTTTTGGATGTTCAGAGTGATGGCTCTCCTCAGTTTCACAGGTTTTCTCATGTTTCTGATATTCAGAGGTAAGATATGGTGCGGATCACTCATGATCCGAGATCACACTGTTGACCATCCCGGCAAATGAGAGAAAAACGAAGGTAGAAGTTCCCCCATACGCGACCAATGGCAACGGAAGACCTGCTACCGGTAGTATGCCGAGACACATCCCCATGTTGTAGAGAGCGTGTATGGACAACAGCACGGTGAATCCACATATGAAGAGTTTGTTCCTGTCGTTCCTCAGCCTTGAGAAATGTCGATACATCCTGGAAAGGATCAAGCCATAGAGGATGATCAAAACTACGGAACCGAGAAACCCAAATTCTTCAGCGAGAGTGGAAAATATGAAATCGGAATGGTTCACCGGTATGTAGCCGTACAGGTTGAAAGGTCCCATCATGTAACCCCTGCCGAACAACATTCCCGAGCCTATGGCTCTCATGGATTGGATCATCTGATACGCCCTGGAAGCACTGTATTTCTCGGGCATGAGAAAAGCCATGATTCTTTCCCTCTGGTAATCCATCAAAAGGTGGTTGAATGCGATTGGAGTGATGATCAGAATTGATACGAGAGGGATGTAAATGTATCTTCTTCTGTATTTCGATACATACAGCATCAAAAACCAGACGGTGGGGAAGATGATCGCAGTTCCGAGGTCTGGTTCGAGAAAGACCAGAATGAAGGGAAAGATAACAACCAAGAAACTCAGGATGAATCGTTTGAATGACTCCCTTGATAGGAGATTGGATAGGACACCAACGGTCATCAACTTGGCGATCTCGGACGGCTGGATCGCACCGAAGGGTAGATGAAGCCATCTCTTCGAACCGAATATCTCCTCACTCGTTTTCAGAACAACGATGAGCAGGATGATTGAAATCACGTAACCGAGTGGGAAGAGTCTGTTCACACGATCGAACTTTATGAATGACAGGATGAAGAAGACCACAAACCCCACGGTATCCCAGATGATCTGCCTCTTGAAGAGGAACTCAAAATCGTGAATCACCGCACTTTTTAGAACAATGAGACCGAAAATGGCGATCGCGAGCAGAAGAAATGTGAAGAACGGATCAATTCTTCTCATCATCGTTCAACTTGATCTTCAACTTACAGAATGAACATATCTCATCCGTCGTAGGATAACCACAGATCTTGCAGGAATTCAGTTTCACATCTCCATCTTTGAACCTGTCCTTCACTCTGTAAAAACCCATCAGGAAGATGGGTTTTATCCCAGGTTGTTTCTCGTCCAGAATCTTGAAAATCTCGGAATAAACTTTGGATGTGGCACCTTTTGAAAAAGGACAATTTTCTTCAACAAAATCGATTTCTTTGAGCCTGGCATACATATCAACATCATCGTTTCCCACGAACACGAGTGGTTTCACCTTCTTCACGAATTTTTCATGCGTCTTTCGAAGAACGGGAGACTGTCTGTGTATATACTCCATGTTCCAGTGAAGCATGTTTCCGAGAAGAACGGAGACTTCATCATCGAGGTTGTGTCCAGTCACCAAGACATCATAGGATAATTCGATCGCCACCCTGTTCGTTATGTATCTCTTCGCCATCCCACATATCCCGCATATCCTCCTTCTCAAATTCTTCGGAAGATCTGGAAGATCCATGCCGAGGTAATCTTTCAGATCGACGACGATGAGTCTAAGATTCCTCTTTTTTGCAAATTCGAAACTTTTCTCATATGACAGTTTCGTGTAATCACCAATCCCGAGTCTCACATGCAAACCATCAACTTCATAACCCAGATTTCTCAAAACCTCCCATGCGGTCAGACTGTCCTTCCCACCGGACACCGCGACGAGGATTCTGGAATTTTTGTCGAACATGTGGAAGGAATTTATCGCCTTCTTCACCCTCTTTTCGAAGAATTCAATGAAGTGCTCCTCACAGAGGGGCAGATTGTATGTTCTCGATTTTATGGTCGTTCTTCTGCCACATATCCTGCATTTCATCCGTTATCCCTCATCTTATTGTTATCAGAAGGTCACCCAGATCGTAATCCACACCCATTATTATCGTCAAACTGAAGTTGTTCAGGTTGACATCCAAAGTTCCAAGATTCCCGTTCATCATCCTGTATTCCACACCGGCGAAGCCGGAAAAGAAAACAGGACCTCCCATATTCATCGAGAAGAAGAGTCCTCCTCGCGTGAAGATACCCATGACTGTTCCAGAACCTCCGGATGTGTTCAGATCCATGGAATTCACACCGAGACAGAAGGATGGTCCCATATCGACTGTCAACCTCGGCACGAAATCGAACCCCACCTCGCTGTAGATCGTGAGGGGCCAGGATGAAACCACATTTTGATTCTCCTCAACCCAAGTCGATACCATACCACCTATCCCGAATCTCATGTTCCTGAATTTGTATCCTATGGACAGATCGACGAGGTTGAAGATATCGGATTTTTCAAAATCCGGGATGTTCTCTGACATCATCATGGACTTGGAATAGCCCATCTTCAGATTTACATACGCGTTGTCCGCCAAGGAGATCGAGAGAAAGGTCAACAAAATCATCGAGAGAAACACAAGGTGTATCCTCATACCGATTCCTCCTCACGGTATTTCCTTTCTCAATCCAACCACATTCAATATTGTGAAATCGTCGTTCCTCCAGTTCTTCCTGACCTTGACGTTCAAATCGAGAAAGATCTTCTTACCCGTGAAAAACTCCAGTTCTTCCCTGGCAAGTGTTCCTATCTTCTTTATCATGCTTCCTCCCTTGCCTATTATTATCCCCTTCTGTGAATCTCTCTCAACGAGGATGTTGGCTCTTATGTAGAGAACACCGTTTTCCCTCTCGATCATCTCCTCTATCACCACCGCAACAGAGTGAGGAACTTCTTCATACGTCAGATCCAGTATCTTCTCCCTTATTATTTCCGCCGTGAGGAATGAGAGTGGTCTATCCGTCACGGTGTCCTGAGGATAATACATTGGACCCTCTGGGATGTTCTCCACGATTTTTCGAACCAACTCCGGTAGATTTTCACCCGTCATGGCGGACACTTTGACGATGTCCACCAAATCACTGCAGAGTTCGGAAATTCTGTCTTCAATGAGCTTCAGTTTGTTCCCATCTCGAACCAGATCTATCTTGTTTATGACCCCCAGCACCTTGACCTTGCTCTCGTTCAAATAATTGGCAACGTATTCGTCGGGTTTTCCCATCCCCCTTTCAGCATCTACCACGAACATGGCGAGATCCATCCCCTTCAACGCCCTGATGGCTATGTTGACGAGATACTCACCGAGTTTGTGAAGTGGTTTGTGTATTCCCGGAGTATCGACGAACACTATCTGAAAATCCTTCGTCGTGTAAACACAATTTATCCTGTTTCTCGTGGTCTGGGGCTTCTCGGAAACTATACTCACCTTCTTCCCTATGATTGAATTTATCAACGTCGATTTTCCCACATTCGGTTTCCCAGATACTACCACAAATCCGGATTTGAAACCGCTCAAATCTTCACCTCCTCACATGACCTTACAATTCTATCATATCGCTCTTCTTGGAGTTTCACACCCCATACGGAGCATTTCCCTCAGCATCTCGAGATTCTTCAGAGGATTTTTCTTCACCTCCAGGACGAGGTTGATATTTCTCGAACCTTCGATTATATTTTTCAAAACGAGTTTCATATCGATCTCGCCGGAATCGAGATCGAGATGAGGATCCTCATACAATCCTTTCTTGGATGGGTTGTTGCTCACATGCACGTGGACAACTCTGTCAGTGTCCATGATCCTTCTCACAGTCTCGAAATAATCGAATCCCATGACCTTGGATGAAACCCAAAGATGCGAGATATCCAAACACAGATGCACATTCCTCACATTCTCAATGATTTTATATATTTCATCCGGGGTCTGAAGGATGTAAAACAACCTTGGATTGAGATTCTCAATCGCCAGTGTGAATCCTTCATTTTCAACGATTTCGATCAGCTTCGGAAGGTTGGATACGAAGATCTCAAAATGTCTCCTGTAATCATCCGTTTCCAAATATTCGGGTCCGTTTATGATCCCCGATCTTTCGATCAAGAATTTCTCGTATTTGGATATCTTAGATTCAAGAAGAACCTTTCTTTCGGAGTAGATCGATGGAACGAGTTCATTCAGGGCATAACCTGGATGCAAAACGATAATTCCCTCGGTAAAACCATCGTTCATCGTCTTTTTCAACGTTTCAACGCTATTTCTCAGTATATCGAAACTCTTTTTAAGAACCTCTGGGTCATCACTGGCGAAATTTGGAAGAAAACCTTCGTTCGGCGAGGGAACGTGAACTGACAGGGCAGGAATCTTCTCCAATATCAACCTCTCAACATCTTCCACGGAAAGGTTGACACTGTATTCCATCGGAATCCCAGTCTCGCGATGGAATTCGATAGCATTTTTCACATCCTTGAATGCGACTGTGCTGATACCCACATTCAAATCGCATTCCCCCATACTTTGATCTCTCCCTTCATTTCCATGTTCCTTCAATGATACCACGGGAAAATTCCACACTCTCCATCTTCTCAGGTTCATCTGTGGCTGATGAAAATGAAAGGTTTAACACCTTTCTCCACGAGGCTCAGCAGGATCAAGGTCAGAAGGAGCATGACCGTGGAAACTGCCGATACGGTTGGATCGAAATAATACTCGGAATATATGAGAAGCTGTATCGGAAGGGTTGTGTACCCTGGATTAACCAGGAAGAGGGAAATCGGCACGTTGTTGAAGGAAGCTATGAAATCCAGTGCGAACGATGCTAACAGTGCTGATTTGAGATTCGGCAGAGTTATATCCAAAAATGCTTTCAACCTCGTCGCTCCAAGATTCACTGCGGATTCTTCGAGTGAAGGATCGAGATTCTTCAGGGATGACCATATTATCCTCGTCGTGTAGGGAATGAGAATCAAGGTGTGTCCAACGAGAAGGATAAGAAATGGATTGATGCTCTTCATGATCCGAACGGAGAAACTCAAGAGCGAGAATCCCACCACGATCTCCGGAACGAGCAGTGGTGAGAGTATGAACCATTCGAGAAAAACCCCGGGCAACCCTTTGAATCTCGTCAGACAATACGCACAGATCGTTCCCGTCGATATCGCCAAGGTGGTGGACGAAAGAGCCAAAACGAGGCTCAAGGCCAATGCCCTCTTGAATATCTCCATACCGAACAAATTGGAGAACCACCTAAAGGTGAAGCCATTCGGTGGAAACTGAATTATCTCACCCTCGCTGAAGGAAGACACAACGACGATGATCAAAGGAAGCATGAGGAAAGCAAACACAGCTGAAACCGCCATCCAAAAGATTATCTTCATCCTTCCACAACCTTCGACATCCTGTTTGAGAGAACGAGAAAGCCAGTGGTCATGAGTGTCATGACGAGTGCCACCATCGATGCCCCTTCCCAATCCATAACAACCATAGCCTTCTGGTACAGAAGCATGCTCAAAGTTGCCAATCTTGGTCCTCCGAGAAGTTTCGGTGTGATGTAAGATGTTATCGATCCGACGAACACGAGGAGAGAACCGGTTGTCAGCCCTTTCAGACTCATCGGAAAGGTTATATCGAAGAAAACCCTGATGGGACCTGCCCCGAGATTCCTTGCGGATTCCTTCAACTCCTCGTCTATGTTCTCCATGGCTCCAACCAGTGGGAGGATCATCAGGGGAAGGAACAGGTGAAGGAGTCCAACCACCACCGAGAGATCCGTGTAGAGAAGCCTGACGGGTTTGAATCCGAGTAAAACCAGAATCTTGTTCACCACACCGTCCTTTCCAAGTATCACGATCCAGCCGAAGGTCCTGACCACCGTGTTCGTCATCAACGGAAAGAGAACGAGCGATATGAAGAAGGCTTTGAATCTCCTCAGCGATGTGATAAAAATGGATATTGGATACGAAATCACCGCGGAGATCAAAGTGACCATCAATCCAATCCTGATGGTTCTGAGCAAAGCCATGATGTAGAATTCATCGCTGAAAAAGGAGGACATCTCTGGAAATCCTCTCAACAAGGTCATCATCACGGGAAGAAGAAAAAATACGAACAGGAAAGAAACGATCACGATCGCGAAAATTTTGAGGATCAAGCCTTTTCTCATCTCAAATCACCTCAACGATGTATTCTACGACAGTCGTGTTCGTAGGGAAAGGTGTGGAAAGTTTTGAGGAAGGATGCATCGATCCCATCGGAAATCGGAAATTTGTTGAGTTGGCTCGTTCGGGAATTCAGGGGAATTTTGAAAGCCAATCTCGTCGGGGTGTATCTCCATGGTTCACTCGCCATGGGTTGTTTCAATCCGAAACTCAGCGATGTGGATTTCATCGTAGTGGTCGAAAGAAAACTTTCCGTGGACGAGAAGAAGGAAATCGTGAGAAAGATTTTGAAAATATCTGAGTCTGTG
>QNAU01000065.1 GCA_003641545.1 Thermotoga sp. | reverse complement strand
TTTTTCCAGCCGAATCGATGAGTTTTTCCCACAGATTCTTATCCTTCATCTCCAATTCTTTCATATTTTTCGCTATATCGCGGAGTGCGTATGAACGAACCCATTCAACTTCTATTTCTCCAGCCGAATTGATGAGTTTTTCCCACGGATTTTTATCCTTCATCTCCAATTCTTTCATATTTTCCGCTATATCGCGGAGTGCGTATGAACGATACTCTGCATTTTTTATTCTTCCAGCCGAATCGATGAGTCTTTCCCACAGATTTTTATCTCTTATTTCTGATTCTTTCATATTTTCCGCTATATAGTGGAATGCGTATGAACGATCCTCTGCATTTTCTATTTCTTCAGCCGAATCTATGGCTTTTTCGAACAATTTCTTGCTTTTTTCAATGTCTATTTCTTTCATATTTTTTGCTATATCGCTGAGTGCGTATGAACGATCCTCTGCATTTTCTATTTCTTCAGCCAAATCTATGGCTTTTTCGAACAATTTCTTGCTTTTTTCAATGTCTATTTCTTTCATATTTTTCGCTATATCGCTGAGTGCGCGTGAACGAAACCGTGCATCTTTTATTTCTCCAGCCGAATCTATGGCTTTTTCGAACAATTTCTTGCTTTTTTCAACGTCTATTTCTTTTATATTTTCTGCTATATCGCTGAGTGCGTATGAACGATCATATGCAACTTCTATTATTTCTCCAGCCGAATCGATGAGTTTTTCCCACAGATTCTTATCCTTCATCTCCAATTCTTTCATATTTTTCGCTATATCGCGGAGTGCGTATGAACGATACCTTGCATCTTCTATTTCTTCAGCCGAATCTATGGCTTTTTCGAACAATTCCTTGCTTTTCTCAATGTCTATTTCTTTTATATTTTCTGCTATACTGCTGAGTGCGTATGAACGATACCTTGCATTTTCTATTTTTCCAGCCGAATCGATGAGTCTTTCCCACAGATTTTTATCCTTCATCCTCAATTTTCTCATATTTCCCGCTATATCGCTGAGTGCGTCTGAACTTTCTATTTTTCCAGCCGAATCGATGAGTCTTTCCCACAGATTTTTATCCTTCATCTCCAATTCTTTCATATTTTTCGCTATATCGCTGAGTGCGTCTGAACGATACCTTGCATCTTCTATTTCTCCAGCCGAATCTATGGCTTTTTCGAACATTTCTCTGCTCTTTCTCACATCCAAACTGCTCAATATGCTTGCTATATATCTAAGCGCTTCTGAACGTTTCTCTGCGTTTGGTGCTCTCTCCGCTATTTTTCCCATTCGATATGACCATGTGGATAGTTCTCTCTTCAGATAGTCATCTTCTGTTCTTTTTATCCATTCCATCAATTCCTTTTCATCCTTCGAAAAATACGAATCTATGAGCTTCACCACAAACCATTTTGTCAGTATTTTCTTCAAATTATTATACTTAAACAATCCTATAAATTTCTCATAATTAATATCTATTTTTTCTTTCCCAATCATTCCTATTATATTTTCCAACTCTTTTTCCTTCAATTCTTTATATCCAGAAACTTCCAAATACTTCCCAAGCATTTCCAAAAATTTGGATTCCACATTGCTTTTGAATATCTTCATATTTTTATACCATCTCAAAACCATAAGATTCAGGATGACATCCAGTCCCTTTTCTATATCTTTCATGTTCCTGCTTCTTTTTTCCACCGTTTCCAGAATCCTCTTTACATCTTCCAGTTCCACGATCCTATGATCGGTCACGAAATCTTCCACGTGTTCCAGCATGTGTTCTTCCAGATAATTTTTCGTCGGTTCACTCAGATTTGCGACCTCCTCATCCCAGTTCAATATGATGTCGATTATCCTTCTTTTCATATTTTGAATTTCCTGACTGTTTTTCTTCTTCACGGACTCCTTGAAATCTTCGTGATGAAAACACACCTTGTTTTCACTGCATTTCAACATTTCCTTCATTTTATCCACTATATCTTCCACCGTCGTTTCTTCAACGGATAATATATCCGACAGCACGGTTTTTTCCACTGGTTCTCTCACAACGGTCATGAGCGCCAAAAGATTGGCGACATGTTCTTCAGAAGCCCTTTTGTTCTCGTTCGCCATGCCCAACCCCCCTTTGGAATCTTTATTCATCTTCCCAATCTTCATCGTCATATTCGTCATAATCCTCATCACATTCGTCATAATGTTCACACTTTTCATATTCCCCTATCCATTCAACAAAACTTGATGAAGCTTTCTTGTTCAGGGGAAAAATTTCTTCTTCGTTGACAACGATATATTTATGCTTCGCGGTGATGGGAGAATCATAAGAACTGAGAGATAAGTCATCGGGGTGGAATGGACTGATCTTCAGATCGGAGTATGGAGTGATAACATTTATCACATGATCATCTCCCTCTATCATTTTCAAGCTTTTAGGCTCATCGTAATAACTGTATTCGACGAACTCCCAGCCAATTATGAAATTCAATTCTCTGTTGTCTTCCATATTGTAAACCAGTATGCTGGGATTGTTATACACGGTTTCGCTGTGCCCTTTTTTAGCTATTACATACAATATGCTGTTATTCACCACTTCCATATCATACACTTCCCCCACCATTCTAAGATAAGCATCCCATATGTTCTCGTTCATAAGGGTTCCCGTGATGGGTTTATCCAGAACGGGAGTCGGATTTTCAGGATCCGATATGTCGTATATGTTGATTTCGCATTTTGATGATTCTCCCTTGAACATCATCACGTATAATTTTTCATCATCCGGTTTGTATGTGAAAGCGATTCGTTCTTCTTTCTGAGTATCAAAACTCAGCTTTACCTTTATTTCCGGTTTTTCCGGTTCTGAGGTATCAATTATGAATATTTTTTCATCGATCAGAATTGCGAGCTTGTTGGCACGTTCGTAGTATTTTACCTTTCGAAGCTGTGCATCTTCAGAACTGTTCAACTTTATTTCACCGATGATTTCGAGATATGGGGACCCGGAACAGGTTTTGTATATTTTTATTCCGTTTCCGTATATCAGGTACAGATAATCTTCTATTCCAAAAAACTCCGTCCCACCATCCATGTTGATATCCATTTTCAATTTTGCCAGCGAGTTTTTCGCGAATTTTTTAAGATTCATCTTCTTTTCATAGATGTTAAGTTCTTTATTTTCCTTGTCAAGCACATATACCACATCATCCTTCACAAATACCGATGAAACGGAAATTTTTTTGCACCTTTCTATGTATCTCTTATAGATATTCTCAAGGCTTTGGGAAGGGAAGCGTCTTACCATTACATCTTCATCATTCGCCCAAAATAAAAGTCCCAAATTTTTATCCGCTATGTAAACACCTTCATCGGGTGCACTAACTTGGGAGGGGTACCCTCCCGTCAAAAAGATACATTCACCGTTTATTCCTATGCATGAGCGTGGAGTATCCTCACAATGGGTGGTGAAGATCGTGCACCTGTTGAGGACATCGCCCGATCCAAGCAAAATTTCTCCGTATGGATGCCTACCATAACCATCCACCATTTCTTCAGTGGATATCCTTATTCCCGCAGTCGACTCCCGAACTTTCAATCTGACTATAATATCCGGATAGAATAAATACACATGGTCTTCACCAAGCTCATTGCTGTGGAATGCCTGCATCTTTATCGGAGAGTCATGATATTCCGTGGAGATGCATTCGGTCTGGTATTCGGAAACATGAATGGGATTCCCAGGATTTTCGAGGCTGTAGATGTTCAAGGTTCCCTCTTCCAGAACGTAGAGATAATGATCCGTACACGCTATGAGGATAGGAGGACCGTATATTTCTCCAGCATCCTTTGGATTCTCCGGGTCCGAAATGTTGTAAATCTCCACACTTTCATCCGTCATGACATACAGATAATCTTTGCAGGATACCATTTGTTTTCCCCTGATGCTATCTATCATCTTGCCGTCATCTTTGATCGGTTCTCCATCCAACTCTTCGTATGTCACTCCAAGTATGCACAGTTTCTGTTCACTGAGTAGATAACAATATATTTTCTCCTCTTTTTCATATTTTGCCACAGAATTTACCTCGAAATTCTCGATGACTTTGGTAATCTTTTCAGAGTTTTCATCACCTATGAACGTGTTACCACAACACTCGAAGATTACCATTGTCATCATCCCTCCTCTTGGAATGAGAATAATTTTATTATATCAGATTATCTCCTTTAAAATATCATCAAAATGGGTAGTCAATACTCCAAGATCTTCAAGATCACCATCGGTTAAAAACCAAAGAGGTGTAAAAATGCGAGGATTTACCACTCTGTGTCGCAGGATGAAATCCTTGTTAGCACCCCAAACAGCTATTGCATCCATTTCCATAGATTTTAACAGCATATAACTTTCTATCAACCGCGCGCTTCTTCCTTTGAGGTTAACCATCTCGCATTTTATTCCGAACTCCTTTGCCAGTCTGCATCCGTCTTTCTCCCAGAAACTCACAGCTTCCACATGATCGAATGTATCCTTCAGAAGATTCAGAATGAATCTCGACTTTGCACCATCGGATACCGCAACGAGAGCTTTGTCCTTCTTCTTTACCTCTTTGTAAAATGAAATCATCGCGGTGATGAGTTCCAGTGGATCTGTTGGAATACCCCCATGAAATCCCTCTTCCACGATTTTTCCGTTCTCTATCATGAAACTCCCACCCGGATATACCTTCCCACCTGAGATTATTTCGGAAGAAAGATACAGATACTCCTCCCTTTCATTTGAAGTTGCGTATAGATATCGAAAAGCTTCCTTCATGTTGTTCAACCAGCGGTGTCTCAATGTATCTCCCAATTCCCATATCTTTGTTTTGTAATACTCGCTATTCCTGTATTCGGATACTTCCAGACCACAGTATTCCCACAAAACCCGAAAGAACTTTCCGTCCTTCTCAACTATCGTTTCGAAACTTTGTTCCATGACGGATTCATCGATCAATTCGGAGAAAATCTCTTCCAACTTGCCTATCACCTCATCACCGTTGGAAACTTCTATGAGAGGAGTTATGTATATCGTCTCTCCAGATTTCGCAGTCTTCATGATTGTTCGTATCTTCTCCACGAGAGATTCAAAATCCACGTTTCCATCATTTATAAATGCTTGAACAATCTTCATACTTCTCCTCCCTTTTTCTCTTGATTTCAATTTCCTCTGGATTCTTCTTTTTTTTAAATATTTTGAAATCTCCGGTTTCCTCAATTTTTCATCACCCTTCCTTTCATTATCTCCCTGAGAATTTTCAACATTGAGCTTTCCCCAAGGATTTCAATTCCAAGGGAAAGGAATCTATCTATCTGCACGGTCTTAATCCTTCCAAAGGGAAATGGAACGATCTTTATCGAAGTGTATGGAATGATATCCACGGTGTATACATCTTTACCCTCAAGAAAAATTCTGATACTTTCGTGTGTTCCAAATAGAAGGTGTTTTCCGAGATTTTCCCCGTCTATATAAACTCCCGTTTTCCTTG
This sequence comes from Thermotoga sp., assembly GCA_003641545.1. Taxonomy (GTDB): domain Bacteria; phylum Thermotogota; class Thermotogae; order B21-G9; family B21-G9; genus B21-G9. The sequence goes on along the minus strand of QNAU01000065.1, from coordinate 1,681 downwards.
TAAATATCCCATCCCTGGTTGTGGAAGCACGGATGTTCTTCTGTTTAACATGCACATCTCTGAACATTTCAACCGGTGATTTCGCGCATTCGTAAACTTCCATCCTCCTTCCATTCTCTTCAAATACGGTTTTCATATGAAGAAATCCATCACATATGTAAAAGATTCTCTGAACTTTCCTTCCGTCTCTCACTTGGACAACCTTAAATCCCCTCTTCACGAAACACCCTCCTTCTCCCCAGTTTTTCAATCGCTCTTTTGTAGAAATCCACTCCATTTCCCACAACCACAACATATGAATCTTTGGGAATATCATTCGGGAATTCATCGAGTCCGTCCGTTATAACTATAAGCGGTCCTTTTAACCTCACATCGTTCAGTGCACTCTCAAGGGATGTTCCGCCTCCACCGATCAGCTCACCGTTCCTGAGGGAAACTTTTGTCAACTTGTAAGCCTTCACATCGTAGGAATAGATTGAAAGATCCTCCACAAGGTATATAAGATCACCTGCAAGTTTCAACACCTTCGACAGTGTTTCCTCGGATAGACTGGATGAACTGTCTATCATCAAGGTGAGATTTCTACAGTGGGATAGCTTCTTTCCCGGGAAGATCTCGTGTCGACGTGAAGGACGCCTGTTGGTGTATCTGTATTGTATTTCCATTATTTTCATCAATATTTTATTTACCCAGCAGTTTTCAGATTTCATCTTTATTTTCCTCAGCATCCCCGCCGGTTTTCTTCCGGTGAGTTTTTCGATAACTCCCTCCACAAATTCCTTCAACTCTTCATCATGAGGGAATTTTACAGGTGTGTGTTTATCAAATGATAAAACGTTGGGCCAATCTGGTTTATTCAACAGCGAATAAAGATCTTCAGCTGAAAGATTTTTCTTCGTCAGAGGCACCCCGTTCCATCTGTTTCCAAGAGGGTCGAATGTTTGAAAACATCGTGAAATACCGGGTATGAATCTGTTTATAACGGCATCCAACGCAACGTTCATTAAAAATTGGTTGTGATTCTCACCGGAAAACAGGTTGTTTAGATGACTGAAATATATGTGATAAAGTTCATGAGTTATCACGATTTCAAGCACCTTTTGGGCAGGACATTTCGCATTTACTGTGAGTTTCATGAACTCGATTTCCGACAGTTTCAACGTTATTCTTCCGTTCTCGCATGTTATCCAAGCAGGTGCATCCCCCTCTTCCACGATTTCCAATTTGATGGGTGAAAGAGCCGTTCTCAGTTCATAGGGAAGATTATCAAGGAATTTTTCTATCATGCCACCCTCCTTTTAAGCTCTTCCCTCAGGATTCTTATCAAGGTTTTCCTTCTCTTTTCCAACTCCCTTTTCAAGATGGATTCGTATGTTCTGACCGCATTCCTCAGAAGGACAGTTCCCTCTTCTGGATGGAGCTTTTCAACGAGGGCGAAAAATTTATCGGGATCTTTGACGATTAGAATGGAAAGTTTAGCAAGGAGTTTGAATCTTTCCTCTTTCGGGAGGTTCAGTATATCCTCAACCTCCATTTTGTATACAATATTCTCGGAATCCATCAGAAAATTCCAGAATCTTTCTCCGGCATCTTTCCCCAGAATTCCTTCGAACAGTTCCTTCCCGAAGAATCTTATTTCACTTTGATTCAAATGTCTGGCAATTTTCAATGCCCTTTCCCA
>QNAU01000064.1 GCA_003641545.1 Thermotoga sp. | reverse complement strand
GGAAATTATCTCGATGGATTCTATGCAGATATACAAGTTCATGGACATAGGAACCGCCAAACCTCCTCTCGAGATGAGAAAACAGGTTCCTCATCACATGATGGATATCATCTATCCGGACGAGGATTACAACGCATATCTTTATCTCAGAGATTCAACGAAAGTTATGAGAAAGATACTGTCGAGAGGAAAGCTTCCCATATTCGTTGGTGGAACTGGACTGTATGTGGATGCACTCACCCGAGGTTTGATAGAGATTCCGAAAGATGAGAATGTGAGAAGAAAACTCTGGAAACTGGAGGAGAGTAGTAGAGGGACGCTCAGGAAAATTCTCGAAGATGTCGATCCGGAAGCTGCGAGAAGAATACACCCGAATGACCTCAAAAGAACGATCAGAGCATTGGAAGTTTACTACAAAACTGGCACGAGAATATCCGAGCTTCAAAAGAAGGTTAAACCTTCCGGGGAATTCATCCTGTTCATTTTGACTAAGAATAGGGAAGAGCTTTATAATAAAATAAATCTGCGCGTGGATGATATGTTGAAGAGAGGTCTGATCGATGAGGTGAAACATCTACTGGATATGGGATACGATGAGAATCTGAACTCCATGAAAGCCATCGGATATCGAGAAACGATAGATTACATAAAGGGAAGACTCGATTATGATAAATATGTTCACGTTCTCAAGAGAAATACGAGACATTACGCAAGGAGACAATTGATATGGTTCAGAAGATATGATGATGCGATATGGCTGGATTTAAGTGTCCTTGGAAAAGAAGGTGTGGTGGAGAAAATTGTGGAGTTTATAAAGCGTAACTGCGTTATCAAGGGAAAGGGGGGTAAGGATGGCTGAGAAGTTCAATTTGCAGGACAGATTTCTGAACCAGTTGAGGATAGGGAAGGTCGAAGTAAAGATATATCTGATCAACGGATACCAGACGAAGGGAGTCATAAAATCCTTCGACAATTACACCGTTCTGTTGGAGGATGGGAAGAGTCAGAGTTTGATCTACAAGCATGCCATCAGCACGATAATACCATCGTCTTACATCAAACTGATGAAACAGAAAGAAGAAGATACGGGCTCGGAGGGAGAGTGAGATACCAGGATGCAAAAAGGAAATATAAATTCTCAGAGGAAGGAAAGGGCAATACTCGTTGCCTTGAGGTTGAAGAACACTCCGATTCGTCTCGTGGATGATCTTTTGGATGAATTGAGAATGCTGACCGAAACGGCTGGAGCGGAGGTTGTGGAGGTTTTGGTCCAACACAGGGAAAAACCGGATCCCGCGACCTACATAGGTAGAGGGAAAGTTGAAAAGCTCAAAAACATGGTTGATGCTTTCGATGTTGACCTCGTCATATTCGATGATGAACTTACGCCGAGCCAGATGATGAATTTGGAGAACATGATAGAGAAGAAGATCGTTGATAGAACACAGTTGATATTGGATATCTTTGCCATGCACGCAGGAACCTCAGAATCCAAACTTCAGATTGAGCTGGCTCAGTTGGAGTATCTCCTCCCAAGATTGAGGGGACATGGAAGGGATCTGTCGAGACTTGGAGGAGGAATAGGAACGAGGGGACCCGGTGAGACCAAACTTGAGACCGATAGAAGGAAGATAAAGAAGAGAATCACCGTACTCAAGAAGAAATTATCTGAGATATCGAAGGGAAGGGAAATAAGAAGGTCCAAAAGAGTCAAGAGCGGGATACCGATTGTTTCGATAGTTGGATACACGAACACCGGGAAATCAACCTTCTTGAGAAGAATCACGGGGTATGAAGAAATAGAAGTTGAGGACAAGCTGTTTTCAACCCTTGTTTCGAGAACGAAAAGGGTTTTCTTAAGGGGATTGGGGTACGTTCTCTTCACCGACACGGTGGGATTCATAAGGAAATTACCTCATTCCTTGATCGAAGCCTTCAAATCCACCCTCGAGGAGATAAAGTATTCCAACCTCCTCTTGATCTTCATGGATGCTGGAGATTCCTTCCTCATGGATAAGATGGAAACGGTGGAGGAAGTCTTGAAGGAGATAGGGGTGGGAGAATATCCGAGGATTCTCGTGTTCAACAAGGTGGATCTGTGCACAGAAAGCAGGTTGAATCAACTTGAATCGAAATTTCCGACCGCATGTTTCATATCCGCCCTGCACGGATACGGTGTGAACGATCTGATAAATCGTGTGGAAAGTACGTTGAAAAAACCGGAGGTGGCGGTCGGATGAGATGCAGATCGAGGTTGGAATTCGTGGTATTCTCGCTTCTCATCATTCTAACGGTTCATACGTTCTCGGCGGGTTTCATCTATCCTATAAAGAACGTGAAACCAAGGATAACATCCACCTTCGGTGAATACAGACCATCCATGACGGAGGACAATCCACATTTTCACATGGGTGTGGATCTTTCGACTGCCTACAGATCTGGGGTTCCCATATTGTCTATAACGGATGGATACATAATGAGGGTGGATGTGGATGACAACGACATATACGGATACACAGTTTACGTGGTCCACGATGAGAAATACATCCTCATGTACGCTCATCTCAGTGATTTTTCCGAGAAATTGAAGTATTTTGCGGAATCGGTCAAGAGAGAGTTCGGAAACAGAAGGGTGGAGATATATTTTCCAAAAGATATTCTGAAGGTTGAAAAGGGAGAAACGATAGGTTATTCTGGTGAAACTGGTGAAGCGATTGCACCTCACTGTCATTTAGAGATAAGGAGTTTGGATGGGAAAAGATCGATCGATCCGGTGGAGATAGTTGATTCACTTCCCAAACCCAACGCCCAACTTGAGATTCTTGGAATCAGGATCAACGGGGAGGATGAAGAGGTTGGAAGGACGGTTCATACCTTCGAAGGTGACCAGGCTCTGATAGAGGTGAATGCTCGTTTGAAAACTGACACGAACGTTTTGGGTATAGATTCCATAGAAATGTACATCGATGACACCAAGGTCTATGAGATGAAATTTGACGAGATCGATCTCTCCGATTTCAACAAGGCGGATGAACTCTTTGGAAGGAGATCGAACGCATCGAACTACTGGTACAAACTCTACGCATCGGAAGAACTATCGATGGTCAAATTGAACAAACTTCCCGACAGATTCCCAGGCAGTTCATATGTGAGGATTATCGTTGAAGATGACTGGGGGAGAAAAAAAACTCTGAAATTCAAATTAGTGAGGCGGTGAGAAGAATGGGGCTGTTCAGAAGCAGGAACAAAAAGAGGGAGAAAGATCTCATGAAGGATCCATTCTACGAGGATGGAATGTTTCTGATCGTGTATGTGAAATGTGACAACTGTGGGGAAGTTTTCAGGAGCCACATAAGAAAGACGAGCGAGCTTTATCCAACTTATTCAGGAAGAACAGCCTACATATTGAGGAAGGAACTCATAGGTTCGAAATGTCCGAACAGGATAAACGTGTATGCGGAATTTTCCGGAACTTACAAAACCCTCAACTTCGACATAAGCGGTGGGCACTTCATAACTAAGGAAGAATACGAAAAACATGAAAAGGAGGTAGGGAAGTGAAAAGAAGATACTTCACCAGCGAAAGTGTGACCGAGGGGCACCCGGATAAAGTAGCCGATCAGATATCCGATGCCATATTGGATGCGATGCTCGCCCAGGATCCAATGGCAAGAGTTGCGATTGAAACATTGGTCACCACGGGTATAGCGGTGGTTGCAGGTGAGGTCAGCACGAGGGCATACGTCGATATACCCAAGGTCGTCAGAAGGACCATACTGGATATAGGATATACACGAGCTAAGTATGGTTTCGATGGAGAAACATGTGCGGTTCTGACCTCCATCGATGAACAATCTCCCGACATAGCACTTGGGGTAGACAAATCTTTAGAAGCCAAGGAAGGTGAAATCATAACGGACGACGACCTGGAGAAGATAGGAGCGGGAGATCAGGGAATGATGTTTGGATACGCCACGAATGAAACTCCCGAATACATGCCCCTACCCATATCTCTCGCACACAAACTGGCAATGAGACTTGCGCAGGTTAGGAAGGAAAAGATCCTTCCCTTTCTGAGGCCGGATGGAAAGACACAGGTCACGGTGGAATTCGATGAGAATTGGAAGCCCTTACGGGTTGACACCGTTGTCGTATCCGCCCAGCATGATCCGAATGTGGATCTGAAGGATCTCAGATCTGCGATAATCGAGCACGTGATAAAACCGGTCATACCGGAGGAATACATGGATGAGAAGGTGAGGATTCTGGTGAATCCAACCGGTAGGTTCGTCATAGGTGGACCGATGGCTGACACCGGATTGACTGGAAGAAAGATTGTGGTGGATTCCTACGGTGGATGGATATCCAACGGAGGTGGCTGTTTCAGTGGCAAAGATCCAACCAAGGTGGATAGATCCGCAACTTACATGGCGAGATACGTTGCAAAGAACGTTGTGGCTGCTGGCCTTGCGGACAAATTCACCATTCAACTCTCCTACGCCATAGGTGTCGCACGACCCGTTTCGATATACATAGACACCCATGGAACGGGAAAGGTCGATGAGGAGAAACTTCTCAAGGTGATAAAGGAAATATTCGACTTCAGACCAGGGGCGATAATAAGAGATCTCGATCTTTTGAGACCCATATACCGTAAAACAGCGGTTTATGGTCACTTCGGGAGAAATGACGAAGATTTCACTTGGGAAAGATTGGATAAAGTTGAGGAATTGAAACGGGTGTTCTCATGATCCGATGTTATAATCTCATTGTGTTCACTCTTAGGATTCTCTTTTCCAAGGGGGGATGATCGATGAAGAGACTGTTCGGAATTCTGGTAGTGCTGTTTGCGATCCTCGTATCATTTTGTTTCGCCGAGAAAGTCGTGATTGAATTCTGGCATGCGATGGGTGGAGGTCATGGAGAGGCTTTGAAGGAGATCGTAGAAATGTTCAATTCCTTGAATCCGGATATAGAGGTAAAGCCCGTTTACGTTGGAAGATACAGCGCTTTGCTTCAGAAGATCCTTGCGAGTGCTCAGGGTAACACCCTTCCGGTGATGGCTCAATCCTACGCCAACTGGACATCCAAACTCATAGCGGGTGGATACGTTGAGGAGTTGAGTAAATACATAAATGATCCGGAGATTGGTTTGACGAAGGAGGAATGGGAAGACATATTCGAACCGTTCAGAAAGATGGTCACGTGGGGCGACAAAATCTACGCCATGCCTTTCAACAAAAGCACATACCTTCTCTACGTTAACACCGATCTTCTCGATCTCGAAGGTCTCGAGATTCCAAAGACGATGGATGAACTCTTGGAAACTGCGAAAACCCTCACCCAGGATCTTGACGGGGATGGAAATGTTGATCAATACGGTTTCGGTATAAGACCGAATGTCGATACGTTCCAGATCTTTCTGAGATTCAACGGTGGAAGAATATACGATGAGGAGAAAAAGGAGGTGACGATAAATTCACCTCAAGCTAAGGAAGCACTTCAATTCATGGTGGATCTGGTTCACAAATACAAGGTCGCTTTCATGCAGGGAGGTTATCTGAGTGGACCATTCGGTGATGGTAAGGTTGCAATGTACATAGGTTCATCTGCCGGTATGCCCTACGTGGCGAGAGCTTCCAAGGGAAAGCACGAATGGACTTGGGCTCCCATACCGAAATGGAAGGAATACGCTCCCCCATTCGCAGGAACTGATGTTGTGATATTCAGCACCGCGACGGAGGAACAAAAAAAGGCGGCTTGGAAGTTCCTCAAATTCCTCATAAGTCCAGATATAACAACCTTCTGGGCTATAAAGACCGGATACATGCCTGTGAGAAAGAGCGCACTCGAGACGAAGGCATGGAAGAGCTACGTCGAATCCAATCCGATGATAGAGGTTCCAGTCAAACAAATACCGTATGGATCCATAGATCCAAAACCTGCGCAGTGGGCTGAGATAAGAAATATCGTGACGACGGCGGTCACGAATGCGATGTATCAAAAACAGAGTGTGGAAGAAGCACTCGCCTGGGCTGAGAAGGAAATAGAGAGAATCCTTGAGGAAAAATGAAGACGAGACAAGGCTTCCAATGGGACGGCACTCGCCGTCCCATTTTTGATGCAGATCTTCCGGGAGGAAGGTGATGAAATGAAAGAAAAGATGTTGATCATAGTTACATTGTTTTTTGTAATTTCACTCACCGCTTTGGGTTGGACATACAGGGTGTATGAAATGGTCCTGAATGAAGCTCTCGAGTCCTTGCCGAATGAAATATCCGAATTTCTGAGAGACGAGGATATGTGGAAAAAACTCGTGAAAGCGATGAAATGGAACGATGACCTTGGAAAACCGGAACATCTTCAAAAACCCATCCACTACTTCAAGTCCGAAGTATACAACCTGGACGAAGGGAACATACCACTGAGTTTCTCCAAAGCCAAAAGGAAAATGAGAGGGGACAGAAACAGGGCAATAGCCAATGGAATGCTTCCATGGGTGGTTATGAGATATTCGAAAGCGTGTATTGATCTATACTCCACGAATCCCTCATCCTTTCCAACCGCGGTGGGACTCATGGTTCATTTCATCACGGATCTGAATTCACCGTTTCATCTCACGAGGAATCTGAACGGTGAGCTGACGAATCAGAAGGGGATACACGAAAGATGGGAAAAGATGATGGCGGAAAGGTTGGAATTTTTAAATATGGGCACGGTGAAACCAAAGCAGATAGATGACCTGGCATACTACATTTTCGAGAACATATTGAAATCGAGGGAATATCTGGATCGGATTCTCGACGAGGATGTATCCGCCAAAGAACAAGCTCTTGGATACACCGACGAATATTACGATATCATGTTCGAAAAGACAAAGGACATCGCTGAGAAACTTCTACAGAATTCCATACAGATGGTCGCTGATGTGCTCTACACGGCGTATATGAAGAAACAGTCGGGAAAGTTTCCCGAATTGAACATAACGATAATCAAACTGTATCACTGGGGTGATGACAGATACGTCATACTCCAGAACAGGGGAAAGAAAGGGATAAATCTAAGGGGTTGGAGACTCAAGGCATACGATTATGACAGAGGATGCCTGTTGAATTACTTCGAATTTCTGAACCTTATACTGAGTCCGCGTGAAAAGGTATCGATACACTCAGGTCCAAGGACGAGGACGACGAGGGC
>QNAU01000063.1 GCA_003641545.1 Thermotoga sp. | reverse complement strand
GGATGCACGAACGTGGGAAAATCATCCATACTCAAGGAGCTGACCGAATCGGAGGTCACCGTTTCCCCACATCCTGGAACAACTTTGGGTTTGATAGAGAGGAAGTTGAAGGATTCGAAGATCAGCGTGTTCGACACCCCCGGGTTGATCACGAACGACCGATTCGTCGATCTTCTCAAGCCAGCCTGCCAGAGAAAGATACTCCCGAGAGATGAGATTAGAAGGAAAACCTTCAAATCTAAGGTGGGTAGGCTGTATTTTCTCGGGGGAATGGTCATCATGGAACCTCTCGTCGAAGGAACAATGTTCAAGATATTCTCATCGGAAGGTGTGAGGATACACGAAACATCGATGAAAAACTTTGAAAGGTTGATAAAGAAGAGTTGGGGAAGATTCCTGATTCCCCCATGTTCGCCGGGAGAGATAAAGTATGAGGATATCGAATGGGAGGAGATCATCTTCGAATTGAACGAGGGAGAGGATTTGAACTTCACTGGACTGGGATGGTTGAACGTGAAAAAGGGAAGTATGAGGGTTAAAATAAGGAAACCAAGGGGTGCCAGCGTTTTCCTGAGAGATGCTCTGATCAACCCGAAGAGGAAGAGGTGAAACATTTGGAGAGGGAAGAGATAATAAGGAAGATAGTCGAGGAGAAGGGAAAGGAGGCAATCCCTGACCTCATAAAGTTACTCGAGGACGAGGATTCGAAGGTGAGAGAAATAGCGGCGGATGCCTTGAAAGCTCTCGGGGAGGATGTGCTTCCCCAGTTGAGGGAATACTTGAAAGTGAGACTCGACGAGGATCCCTTCAACGATGTTTCTCTACTCTACGCGGTGGATGTGTTGGGAGAGTTGAAGGATTATAAATCCATTCCGATTTTGTATGAACTTTTGGAACATTACGATGAAGAGGCATACCAGTTGATCATATACGATGCCCTTTCCAAGCTCGGTGAGGGGAGGAAATTTCTTGATCTTCTCGAATACTTACTCTTGGAGGATGCATACAAAGAGAATCTCAAAGAACAGGTCATCATGATATTACCGGAGATAGAGGAACAGAGGAGTGTTGAAATATTGGTGAAGGCGTGGAAAATGTACAAAGAAGATATGGACACCGCCGAATTGATAATGAGAGCTTTCGAATTGCTGGTGATGAGAAAACCGGAATTTTTTAGAATAATCGAGGACATGGATGAAGAATTGAGTAGAAGGTTGAAGGGATCGACGGGTGGAGGGTGATCGTCATGAGAACTTTCCCGATCATTCTCTTCATCCTCATGATATCTCTGTTTCTCGGTTCATGTGGAGGGATATCTGAGCGGTTTGGAAAGCCTGTGATGTTTGGAACCGCGGTGAGAGCGAATCCTTTGAGACTGGATGAAGCCTATTCGGATTTTGTGAAAAATTATTTTTCATGCTTGGTGAGTGAGAATGCGCTGAAGATGTGGAACATTCATCCCGATAAAGATGAATATTACTGGGATGATATGGATGAGATACTCAGGTTCGCCCAGGAGAACGATTTACTGTTGAAAGGGCACACACTCGTATGGCACTATTCCATCCCGGATTGGTTCTACGATCTTCCAAGCTGTGAAGATAGGGTGAATGAGTTGAGGGAACACATACAAACCGTGGCTGAAAGATACAAGGGGAAGATAAAGATATACGATGTGGTGAATGAACCGTTGAGCGATGAGATTCTTCCAGGTCTTCTTTGCATGGATGAGGCACAGATAATAAAGGAAACCTTCACTTGGGTCAAGGAGATCGATCCTCAGGCGAGCTTGTCGTTGAACGAATCCGGTCCCGAAAAATCCGAGGAAAAGAGGGAAGAGTTCATAGAACTTGTGAACGATGCCCTAAGCATGGGAGCACCGATAGATTTGATAGGCATACAGGCACATTTCAAAGAGGCGCTTCCTCCCCTCGAAATGCTTCGAAACAACATATTGGAGATACACAGAAGGACATCATTACCCATCTACATAACGGAATTCGATATAGCACCTCCAAATGATCCGAAGAAGCCTTTCATGGGTTTCGAGGATTGGTACCATTACCAAATGATGGCTTACAGGATAGCATTCGATCTCTTCAAGAAACTGGACTCGGTGAAGATGATATACATGTGGGGGTTTTCCGACAAATATCACTGGAGACCAGGAGCAGGATTACTCGATTCAACCATGAAAGAAAAGCCAGTCATGGAAACGGTTGGTCCCCTTCTCATCAACTCGAAAATGGGTGGAACCGATTACTACGATTCTGCCTACAGAGGTTTTCACCTCGGTGGGGAGGAGGTTGAGCTCATCGACAGTGTGAATTCTCATGAACTCACCAACTGGAGGGTTTTCTACGGTCCAGATGTTGAGATAGTGGATCGAAAGGTGAACTTACCCGATGTTTCGACCGTAACCTCACTTGTCCTCAAAGCGGATGTGATCGGTGGAGGCGATTATTACGAATGGTATGTGATACTTCCAAATGACATTCCAACCGTTCCATTCGAGATGGAGTGTGAGGATTTTCCCGAGAAGACACTTGGAAATGAAAGCATGGGATACTGGAACATATGGGGAGATGGTTACATATCGACATTCTTCAAGGTGGATGAGGCGGGTGAATACTCACTCAAACTTCTCTGCTTCGGAGAATATGCCCACGGTGAGTGGCCTAAGATCTTGTTGGTCGTGGATGAGGATGATATAGCCACGGTCGAGTTGAACATCACCGAACCGGAATGGTTCGAGTTCGATCTCCATCTTGAAGAAGGTGCACACAGGTTGATGATCTTCTTCTTGAACGATTACTACAATCCCGATACGGGAGAGGACAGAAATGTGTTTCTGGACAAGGTGAGGATTGAGGAGAAGTGAATCAAAATAAATCGAAAGGAAGGGTTGGAATATGTTGAGAAGGATGATTGAAGATGAGATAGCCAAAGCAGTTGAGGAGATCTTTTCCATCGATTCCGTTAATTTCAAGGTCGAGATACCACCGGAGAGGTTCGGTGAATTTTCGTCGAACGTTGCCATGGTTCTGACGAGAAAGCTGAGGATGAACCCACGAGAGATAGCGGAAAAACTCAAGGAAAGGTTGAGAGAATCTGAAATCTTTGAAGACGTGAGAATAGATGGACCTGGTTTTCTGAACTTCGATCTGAGGAATGAGATCTACCTTGAAAGTTTGAGGAGGATCATAAAGAATCCGGAGAGTTTTGGAAGAAGAGAGAGAAAGAAGATGAAAGTACAGATTGAGTTCGTGAGTGCCAACCCAACCGGTCCATTAACGGTGGGGCATGGAAGACAAGCCATAATAGGAGATGTTCTCTCCAACGTTTTCGACGAGCTCGGATACGATGTGGTCAGGGAATATTACTTCAACGACGCGGGAAGACAGATGGATCTTCTCGCGAGATCACTCTGGGTGAGATACAACGAACTATTTGGAAGGAACTACGAGATCCCCGAGGATGGATACCACGGATCATATCTCATCGAAATGGCGAGAAAGTTAAAGGAAGATGTGGGAGATCGTTTCGTGGACAGATGGGATGAAGATGTTCTGGAATTTTTCAAAGAACGTGCCAAGAACGAGATGTTCGAGATGATAAAGAAAACCCTTGAAAAATTGGGGGTAAAGTTCGACGTTTACTTCAACGAAAAGACGTTGATAGAGGATGGAACGGTTGAGGAGGTTTTGAACATACTCGAGAGTAAGGGGATGATATACGAAAAGGATGGTGCGATTTGGTTGAAGGTTTCAGAATTGATCGATGAGAACGATAAAGTCCTCGTGAGATCCAACGGAACCCCGACGTATTTTTTGACGGACATTGCTTACCATTACAACAAATTCAAGAGAGGTTTTGAGAAGGTATACGATATATGGGGATCGGATCACCACGGGCACGTTCCGAGGATGAAGGCAGCCATGAAGGCTTTGGGCTTTCCGGACGATTTTCTCAACATCATAATACATCAGTTCGTGACACTGAAAAGAGGTGGAAGGGAAGTCAAAATGTCAACGAGAAGTGGGGAGTTTGTCACCCTCGATGAACTCGTCAACACCGTTGGTGTGGATCCAACGAGGTATTTCTTCGCCATGATAGATCCGAACACACACATGGTTTTCGACATGGACCTCGCGGTTTCGAGAAGTATGGACAATCCAGTCTATTACGTTCAATACGCCCACGCGAGAATAAGGAGTCTGTTCGAAAAGGCGAAGGAAAAGGGAATAGATTACAGAGAACTTGAAGATCTCGAAGAGTTGAGTCTCAAGGATGAGAAACTCATCATGAGGGATATGGACATCTTTGAGGAAATACTGGAAGATGTTGTGAAGGATTCGGCACCAAACAGGCTGACCACGTATGTCGAAAACCTTGTTTCCAGATTTCATGCCTACTACACGGATAATCTCATACTCGACGTTGAGAGTCCCAAATTGAGCAACGCGAGACTCAACCTGTGCAGGGGCATGGAGATAGTGTTGAAGAGAACCTTCAGCATCCTCGGGATAACCGCCCCCGAAAGGATGTGAAGATGGTGGGAAAGTTGACCAAAAGATGCGCGGTTATGAACTTCGGTAGAGTGAATTTCAACAAGGTTTTAGAAAAATTAAACGACAAGTTCGAGCATGTTCAAGTCTTGGAGGATCTACCCGATTTGAAGAATACCGAGGTGCAGGTTCTATGCATCGTCGGTGGGGATGGAAGTATGAGAAGAACCGCGGAGTATCTGATGAGTGAAAAGATCGATCTGCCACTGCTCGGTATCGCTGGAGGAACCGCGAATCTTGGGCCGTTGATAAGGTTCGATCTCCACAGATTGGATTTTCTCGATGAGTCGAACTTCTTCGTGTATCCCGTGGATTGCTTGGAAGTGTCTGTGAATGGCAAGACCGTGGGTTTCGCCTTCGTGGATGTCGTTTTATCGTCGTTCGTGGTTGGATTCACCGGGAACACCGTTGAGAATCTGGATCCAGAATTTTTCAGCCGAGGATCTTTCGTTGAGGGCATAAAGAAGGCTGTGGGAGATGGAAGAACGAAGTTTTCCCGAAACGGCGTGGAATTGGATCATGGCATCAACGAGATAAAGCAGGTGATAGCCTCACCGTCGAATCCAAAGAACAGATTCGCTGGGAGATTAGCGAGTGGTATCTGCGCATGGACAAGTTTTCATGAACATTCAGGGGTCCTTACGGTCTCGGAAGATTTTCTCTTGGATGCGGATCTGCGAAGAGATGAAACGACTGGAAGAGATTTCATTCGCATATCCCAGATTCTGTTCGGTTCCGGAGATGTGATCGGTGTGGAGAATCTGAGGGATGGAACCGCTCTCATATTGGATGGTGAGCCCACCATTTCGTTGAAACACACGGATCATGTGAGAATAGGCATTGTGGAGGATGCGGTGAAGGTGGTTTCGAATCTTCCAAAGTCCCTCGATCTTGCTCCAATCGGTGACGTCGGGAGACTTCATCGGTGATGAAAGCGGTGATAGTGGACGGTTACGTGGATGAACCAGCTCAATTTGGTGTTCCTCCGTACATATCCACCTATCCGAGATATTGCGCCGGTGTGCTTGGGTATCTCGGATACGATGTCGATTATTTCACGATCGACGAGTTGAGAAAACTCGATGATTGGGATTTTCTACGTGAGTACGATCTTCTCTTGTTGATAGCGGGTATAACGGTTCCAGGAGTTTACATCGGTGGTACACCGATAATGGATAAAGAGATAGAAAGAATTGGAAATCTGAGGGATACCCTCAAATTGATAGCTGGTCCCGTGGTTCGAGGATACACGATTAAGGGAGGGCGAAGGGCTAAGAAACTCAATTTAACTGGATTCGATCATGTGATTCTCGATGATCCGGAGGTGTATCTCTACGAATTGCTGAGTGGCGAGAAGGTGAAGGATAGATATTCACTGATAGACAGAACGATCGAATTTTCCACCACCATTTTGAAGAAACACCCATACTATCCAACCGTGATGATAGAGTTAGAATTGTCGAGAGGTTGTGATAGGGAAAGATTCTGCTCATTTTGCACAGAACCGGTCTTCTACGGGAGGATGAAGGTCAGAAAAGTTGAGAGTGTCTTGAAAGAGGTTGAGGTTCTTTCGAAAAGCGGTGTGAAATCTTTCAGGTTCGGCAGGATATCCAACATACTCGCTTATTCCTACAATCAGGATCATTCCCCCGATCATCGATTGATAAAGGATCTGTATGTGGGGGTTAGAAAATGCGTCCCCGATCTTAAAGTTCTCCATACGGACAACGCAAATCCGTGGTATCTCGTTGAACACAGGAAGGAGTGTGAAAAAATAATCGAGATAATCTCTGAAAACAACACATCCGGTGATGTTCTTTCATTCGGTGTTGAGAGTTTCGATGAGAAGGTTTTGAAACTGAACAAACGTGAAGGTGATCCCGAGAAGATCTTGACCGCGGTGAGAATCGTGAACGATATTGGTGGAATTAGAGATGAAAATGGGATTCCAAGATTGCTTCCCGGTGTGAACCTTCTCTTCGGTTTGATGGGAGAAGATGAGAACACCTATGATCTGAACTTTACCTATCTGAAGAGAATCCTCGATGAAGGTTTGCTGTTGAGAAGGATCAACATAAGGAAGGTTATCCCCTTCCCAGCGACCGAGATTTACAGGAAGATCAAAAGAATAAAATTGGATGAATGGAGATTCAGAAAATTCAAGGAAAAGGTCAGGAAGGAGATAGACTTGCCCATGCTGAGAAGGGTGTTCCCGATTGGGACGATCCTCAAAAACGTGATCGTGGAAAAGGTGGAAGGGAAGATGAGTTTCGGCAGGCAGATCGGTTCTTATCCAATACTGGTTGGTATCCCCAAGATTTTCGAGAAATTCACGAGGTTGAACACCGTCATCGTTGATCACGGATACCGTTCGGTGACAGGTCTGAATCATCCTGTGAATCTGAACAAAGCTTCATACAATGAACTCGTTGCAGTGTATGGTGTGGGAGGAAGGAGGGCGGAGAGTATCATACTGAACAGACCCTTCGGAAGCTGGAGGGAATTGGAAGGGTTGATCGAGGATGATATCATAGACAGGCTCAAGAAGATATTCACTCTGGAGGGGTGAGAATGGAGAAGTTCTGCATAATAGGCTATCCGGTATCTCACAGCGCATCTCCAAAGATATACAACGAATATTTCAAAAGGATAAATTACGATGGATTCTATGGAATGGAGGAAATAGCACCGGAAAATTTCGAAAACAGAATTGATCACATTTTTGAGCATTACGATGGCTTCAACGTAACGATACCACACAAGGAACGCGTGATACCGCATCTGAAAATGATCGAGGAAGGTGC
>QNAU01000062.1 GCA_003641545.1 Thermotoga sp. | reverse complement strand
GGACTCACACTTCCATTCTTGAGTCAAGGTGGTAGCTCGATAATGGCTTTTCTATCCGGATACGGTATAGTTTTGAGTGTTTTAACGCACAAATGATGTGGGGAGTGTGAACACCATGGTTAAAGTTTACCTGAGGAAATGCCCAAATTACGATGATTCGGAGAAAATCTTGCGGGATCTTCTCGAAAAATTCGAGAACAGATTCAAACCCGAAGAGAAAGTCTTGGTGAAACCGAACATGCTATCCCCCCACCCACCGCAGGATGGCGTGACCACACATCCAAGGATAGTAGAGACAGTTTTAAAATTCTTGCTCGATCTTGGTGTGAAGCCATTCGTCGGTGATAGCCCGGCGGTGGGGAACGCGAAAAGTGTCGGAAAAACGAGTGGAATCCTCGACGTGTGTGAAAAACTCGGTGTTCCCATCGAAGATCTGGACGATCCGATCGAAGTTAGCGGAAGAACTTACAGAAAAATAAAGGTATCCAGAAAGGTTCTGGAAGCCGACAAAGTGGTGAATCTCCCAAAACTCAAAACTCATTCTCAGATGGTGTTCACGTTGGGCGTCAAGAATACATTCGGTTGTGTCGTCGGAAGAGAAAAAGCGAGTTGGCATTTGAGAGCCGGCACGAACGACAACTTTGCCAACCTTCTAATAGATGTTCACCTCATAGTCAATCCGACTCTCACGATTCTGGATGGAGTGATCGGCATGGAGGGAAATGGCCCAAGCAACGGAAAGGTGAAAGAATTCAACCTTTTGGCTGTATCTGAGAATGCGTTCGCCTTAGATTGGGTCGTAGTGAATCAACTTGGTGTCCCGCCGAACATAGTTTACACCTTGAAGGAAGCTGGGAAGAGAAAGCTCATACCTGAATTCGAAGTGGATGGAGAGTGGAGCTCGACGATAGAACTACCGAACACGGTGGATGTCATTCCGATCCCAAAAATTCTGCAGAAGATGGTGAGACAATTCGTGAGGGTGCCAAGGATAAACAAGAATAGGTGCGTATCCTGCAGAATATGTGAAAATGAATGTCCAACCAACGCCATAAATATAGATAAAAAGAAGGTGGATTACAGTAAATGTATAAGATGTTACATTTGTCAGGAAGTCTGTCCAGAAAATGCGATCGATCTCGTCAGGAAAATATTATGATGGATCCCTGCCTTCAACCCAAATATGCGATCGCTTCCATCTCGATCTCCACGTTCTTCGGTAGATCCACAACTTCGACGAATGATCTCGCAGGTTTGAATTTCCCGAAGAAGGATTCGTAAACTTCGTTAATTTCCTGGAAATCTTCAATTCTTTTGACGAAAACCGTTACCTTCACCACGTTGCTCAGATCACCACCTGCCGATTTCACGATAGCCTCGATGTTTTTTATCACCCTCTCCGTCTTTTTCTTTATATCCCCTGAAACTATTTCACCTGTCTTAGGATCCAACGGTATCTGACCGGAGATGAAAAGAAAATTCCCGGCGAGGATCCCCTGTGAATAAGGTCCGATGGCTTTCGGAGCGTTTGGAGTTTCGATCCTCGAGATATCCATCTTCTCACCTCCACCCGCACTGATGTATGCATCGATCGTATCATTTCCATGTGAAAGTCGTCAATGATATGATAGTATAGTCGAAGAACTCGTGAGGAAGAAACACGGGTGATGAAGGATGAGTTTGAGATTTCTCGCGGACAGAATGCTCGGTAAGCTCGCAAAAAAGCTGAGATTGCTCGGATTCGACACCCTCTATTTCCCGGAGGAGAAAGAAGAAAAATTGCTGAGCATAGCCATGGAACAGGACAGAATTCTTCTGACCAAGGATACGGATTTTTACAAAAAGGCGATGAAAACAGGTGTGAAGATCTTTCTGCTGAAATCGGATAGATGGAGATCCCAATTGAAAGCGGTTTTCGACAAATTCAAGATTGAGTCTTCCGATCTGGCTCCGTTCAGCAGATGTATGGAGTGCAACGAACCTCTCGAAACGGTGGACAAGGAAGAGATAAGGGACAGAATTCCAGAATACATTTACCTCACTCACGACGAGTTCAAGATCTGCAAGAAGTGTGGAAGGGTGTATTGGAAGGGAACTCACGTTGATCACATGGTTGCCGAATTGTCGAGAATTTTGAATGGTGAGGTGTTGTTCAAATATGAGGATCGGGATGGATGAGCTTTTAATTCAGATACTCGATACGATCAAGGATGAGGATAAGTTCAACAGGCTATCGAAGATAATTGCGCGCACTTTGAATTCTGAGTTGTGTGAATTCTACGTGTATGAGGATGAGAAGAAGAGACTCAGATTGATAGGCACCTCATCTTCGGATAAATCTGAGGTTAAGAACAGAAAACTGAAGGTTGAAGGAATTTTCGAGGAGCTCGCAAGGGGAAGATACGTCGAATACGATGACGGAATGATGGTTCCAGTTCTCGTGGAAGGTGAACTCGTTGGAGCCATATATCTGAAGGATGGAAAACTGAGTTTGGAAATTCTGGAAGATCTGATGGAACTTTCGGACAAACTCGGAGGATTCATAAAGTTTTTGATCGAACACGATATGCTGAGCGACATGAACGCGAAGTTGAAATTCATAGATGGAATGGGCTTGATCTTCAACAAGCTGGATGATGAAGATTCGATGCTTGGAACATTCCTCGAGATGGTCGTCAAGGTGATAGGAGCTGAGAAGGGGATCATCTGGAGGAGGGAAGGAAAAACATTCAAGATATCGCACACAGTTGGAATGGAAGTTGGAATGGTGGAAATACCCGAACTTGACGAGAAAAACATCCTTTTATCCTCCACCGAATCCGGGATAAAGATATGGGTTGGAAGCAAGAATGTGAAATTTTTGAGAGATCTTTTAAAGATCGATGTGAAATCCGCCATGGGATGCCAAATCAACGTTGCGGGTGAAAACAGGGCATTCGTTCTTCTGATAAACAGGATAGAAGGACCTCATTACAGACCACACAAACATTTCGACGAATCGGATGCGTCCCTGTTGATGAGAATAGTCGAGAGGCTGAGTTTATCCTTGGAGAACCTGATAACGAGGAGGAAGCTGAGTGATGAGCTGAGAAAGTTGGACGAGTTGAGGAGAAGATATGAAGATCTGATAGTATCCCAGAGAGAACAGATAAGAAAGCTGAGCGCCCTCCACAAGATAAGCCAAGCCATGAGAACGGTGAGAGACATGAACAATCTCGTGAAGATACTGTTGTTGGGTCTCATATCGGAGAAGGGACTTGGATTCGACAGAGCGCTCTTTTTGATAAGGGAGAAGGAGACGAAACTTCTCAGGGGTAAGATGTGGTTCAGTGTGGAGGAGAAGAATCTCAGGAGAGTTCTTCAACGTTCCTTCATATACGGTGATTTTGCGAGATACCTCAGGGAAGAATCGCTCTCCTTGGAACTCTCCGACAAGTTGAACAGAAAGGCGAGGGAGATAACGATAAATTACATGGGCAGTCCAATATTTGAACGTGTGGTGATGAGAAAGAGCATGATTCACGTGACGAAGGAAAACATGGAGAACATGGATGAGGAGATAATCGAACTCGCGAGAACGATGGAGACAGAAGAATTCGTATGCGTTCCCCTCATTGGGAACAGAGAAACGATGGGTGTTCTGGTGCTTGACAATCGGATCAGCGGTAGAACCTTCAAGGAAGAGGATCTCAGGCTCTTGAGGTTGATAGGTGACAGCGCAGGTTTGTCCATAGAATCCGTTCTGAATTACATGGAGGTCAACGAGAAGACCATAATACTCGAGAGACAGAAGGAACTCGTCGAGAGGTTGAGAGAATTCAGTGAAGAGATACTGAACTCGATAGACGCGGCGATAATAGTCATTGGGAACAACAGGAGAATAATAGAGTGGAACAAGAAGGCGGAGGAGTTCTTCGGAAAGACGAAGGCACACATGCTTGGAAAGAGCGTGGAAAGTCTGGGCGAAAAATTCGAAGATCTTCTGAAGGTTGCAGAGAGTGTGTACGATGCGAGGAACACCATAGTTTTGAACGATTACCCAATGGAAATCTTCGGGAAGAAATTCTACGATGTAAAATTCACCCCTTTATGGAACAGAAAGATAGATGTCATAGAGGGAATAATAATGATGTTCGAGGACACGACTCAAAGACACGCACTTGAAGAAGAACTCAAGAAACAGGAAAAACTCGCAGCACTCGGAGAAGTAACCGCGAGGGTGGCACACGAGATAAGAAATCCCTTGATGGTCATAGGAGGATTTGCGGAGAGGGCGAGAAAGAAGGCTGAGAATCCCGAGGTTCAGGAATATCTGAACGTCATAAAGGAGGAGGTGAAGAGACTCGAAGGAATTCTCAGGGATATACTGGAATACAGCAAAGGCTCAGGTTATCTCGAATTCAGTGAGTTCGACCTCAACCAACTCGTGAGGGAAGTTCTCACCATGTTCGAAGAGAAGATAATAGAGAGGGAGATATATCTCGAGTTGGATTATGAGGTGGATCCGCTCGTGGTGTACGCGGACAGGAAGAGGATAAAGCAGGTTATCCTGAATCTCGTGAAGAATGCGGTCGAGGCAACTTCTCATGGTAAAATATCGATCAGAACGTGGGAAGAAGATGAGTATTCCTGTTTCTCGATAAGAAATGAAGCAAAACCCATACCGGACGATGTGAAGGAAAAGATCTTCATGCCGTTCTTCACCACGAAGGTGGATGGAACCGGCTTGGGTTTACCGATCTCCAAGAAAATAATGGAGGAGGAACACAACGGGAAGATAGAGCTGACCACGGGAGAAAATTGGAACGAATTCACGATAAAAATCCCTAAGAAGGGGGAAGGAGAATGAGCGATAAGAAAAAAATTCTCGTGGTTGAAGATGAGAAGAATGTTGCCCTCTTGATAAAGGAGGAACTCAAAGATGAGGGATACGACGTCAAAGTAGCTTACAGCGGGGAGGAAGCTTTGGATATTCTGAAGAAGGAGGATTTCGATGCCATAACTTTGGATATAGAGATGCCAGGTATGAACGGGTTGGAAGTTGCTGGAAAGATAAGAGAATTCAAGAAGAACGCTCGGATAATACTTTTGAGTGCTTACAGCCATTACAAGAGTGATTTTTCTTCATGGGCTGCCGATGCCTATGTAATCAAGAGTTCGGATCTGTCCGAGTTGAAAGAAACACTGAAAAGACTGATGGGGTGAGAAGAAGTGGATTACAAGGACACTCTCAACCTTCCGAAGACAAGTTTTCCGATGAAAGCCAACTTGGTCAAAAAGGAACCTGAGATTCTTTCTTACTGGGCTGAGATCGATATATACAGGTATCTCAGAGAGATGAGAAAGGGTAGAAAGAAGTTCGTCCTGCACGACGGACCACCGTACGCGAATGGCAGGATTCATCTGGGAACAGCCATGAACAAGATCTTGAAAGATTTCGTGATAAGGTACAAAGCCATGAGGGGATACGACGCACCCTACATTCCTGGATGGGATACACACGGTCTTCCGATCGAACACAAGGTGACGACCGCGGAGATACCGGAAGAGGAATTGAAAAAGATGACCAAGGCGGAGATAAGAAAGAGATGTTCGGAATACGCGCTGAGGTTCGTAAAACTGCAGAAAGAAGATTTCATGAGACTCGGTGTCGTGGGAGACTGGGAGAATCCTTACCTGACACTCGATCCAAAATATGAAGCGGATGTTCTCAGAGTCTTCAAAACGCTCGTTGAAAATGGACAAGTTTACAGGAGCAGAAAACCGATATACTGGTGCCCTCACTGTAAAACCGCCCTCGCGGAAGCGGAAGTTGAGTACAGGGATCATACATCCCCTTCCATATACGTAAAATTCAAGATGATCGATTCTCCCAACACATACGTGATCATCTGGACGACGACACCTTGGACACTCGTCGCGAACGTTGCGATCGCTCTTCATCCGGATGAATACTACGTTGAGGTGTCCGTCGGTGATGAGATATGGATAATGGCGGAGAAACTGATGGAGGAAGTTATGAAGGTGGCTGGAATAGACGAATACAAAGTTGTGGCGAAGAACAGAGGGAACCACTACGAGGGAATGAAGGCGAAGCATCCATTCATAGACAGAGAGTCCGTGATAATACTCGCGGATTACGTGACGATGGATACCGGAACTGGTTGTGTTCACACCGCACCGGGACACGGTGAAGAAGACTATCTATCCGGATTGAAATATGGACTTTCTATACTGTCACCCGTGGATGACGAGGGTAAGTTCACCGAGGAAGCTGGTAAATACGCGGGAATGTTCGTTCACGATGCGGACAAGGTGATAGTGGAAGATCTGAAGAATCTGGGAGTACTGGTCGCGTCCGGTGAGATAACGCATTCTTATCCACACTGTTGGAGATGCAGGAATCCCGTCATATTCAGGGCGACGGATCAATGGTTCATAGGTCTGGACAGAGGGGGTCTAAGGCAGAAAGTTCTGGATGAGATAGAGAGAGTCGAGTGGATACCATCCTGGGGGAAGAATCGAATAGGATCGATGATAGCGGACAGACCGGATTGGTGCATAAGCAGACAGAGAGTTTGGGGAATACCGATTCCGGCTTTCAAATGTGAAGAATGCGGTGAGAGAATTCTCGATCCGGATCTCATAGAAAGGGTCATCGGAGTGGTTGAAAAAGAAGGAACGGACGCATGGTTTGAGAAAGATGCGACGTATTTCCTCCCCGAAGGATACAGATGTCCAAAATGTGGGAGTAGCAATTTGGAGAAGGAAGAGGACATACTGGATGTGTGGATAGATTCCGGTTCATCCTTCGAGGCTGTCTTGAGGAGGATAGAGGACCTCTCTTACCCGTGCGACATGTACCTCGAGGGTAGCGATCAACACAGGGGATGGTTCAATTCATCCATAATACTGTCGGTCGCACAACACGGTATCGCACCATACAAATCGGTCCTGACACATGGATTCATAAAGGACGAGGAGAAAAAGAAGATGTCGAAATCCTTGGGCAACGTCATAGATCCCCAAAATGTCGTTGGAAAATTCGGTGCGGATGTTCTCAGACTTTGGGTGGCTGGATCGGACTTCACCGATGACATAACGATCTCCATGAAGATACTCGAACAGCAGGTTGAGGTTTACAGAAAGATAAGGAACACCTTCAGGTTCATGCTTGGAAATCTCTACGATTTCGATCCGGAAAAGGATGCGATAAGATACGAGGAACTGGAGGAAATGGACAGATGGATAATCTCGAAATTTCACAACTTCATAAAAACAGCAACGAAGGTTTGTGATGACTACCAATTCTACAGACTCTATCACATGGTCAACAGGTTCATAACCGTCGAACTGAGTTCCCTATACCTGGACGTCATAAAGGACAGGTTGTACGTCGAAGCGAAGGATTCGAAGAAGAGAAGATCCGCCCAGACCGCTCTCCATGAAATAACG
>QNAU01000061.1 GCA_003641545.1 Thermotoga sp. | reverse complement strand
GAATTGACATATGACATATACTTTGGGAGGAGTCCATACAACCTGAAGAAGAGGGCAAGTCAGAGAACAAACAGATATGATCCGGGAGAATTGGAATACGACACGACATACTACTGGAAGGTGGTAGCGAGAGATGGAAAGGGAGGAGAAACGGAAGGACCAATATGGAGTTTCAGAACAGAGAGGAAACCGAACAGGGCACCGAACAAGCCAAAGTCACCAGATCCATATGATGGAAAAACAAATGTATCGATATACACGACGCTGGAATGGGAATGTGAAGATCCGGATGGGGACGAATTGGAGTATGACATATACATAGGAAAGAGCGTATGGGATATGAAGTTGGTGAAGAGGGGGCATACAACTACGAGGTATGATCCAGGTGTATTAGAATATGACACGACATACTACTGGAAGATAGTAGCGAAGGATGGGAGAGGGGGAAAAACGGAAGGACCAATATGGAGTTTCAGAACGGAGAAGAAATCAAATAGGGCTCCGGAGGAACCCAAGGCATTGAATCCATACGATGGAGCGAAAGATGTATCGGTATACACGGTATTGAGCTGGATATGTGATGATCCGGATGGGGATGAATTGGAATACGACATATACATAGGAAAGAGCAGGTGGGATATGAAGTTGGTGAAGAGAGGGCGTACAACGACGACATACGATCCGGGAGAATTGGAATATGATACGACATACTATTGGAAGGTGGTAGCGAAGGATGGGAGAGGAGGAAAAACAGAAGGGCCAGTATGGAGATTCACAACGGAGAAAAAACCAAATAGAGCGCCAAACGAGCCATGGGCACCAAATCCATACGATGGAGCGAAAGATGTATCGATATACCCGACATTGAACTGGAAATGTGAAGATCCGGATGGGGATGAATTGGAATATGACATATATATGGGGAAGAGTAAGTGGAGTATGAAACTAGTGGAAAGTGGGGTTAAATCGAGTATCTTTTTTGGGAATGTGTATTTCCTCCCCGAAAAGTTGGAATACGACACGACATACTACTGGAAGGTGGTGGCGAGAGATGGGAGAGGAGGAGAAACGGAAGGGCCAATATGGAGTTTCAAAACGGAGGAAATGAAAAAAATAAAAAGAAGTAAATTGGTAATATTAGTTGATACATCACATGGTAACGCAAAATTTGCAGGTGGTACATTATTAAAAAGTTATAAAGGTTATAAAAAAACCTTTGACTGGATGGAAAAGGAGCTAAACTGTGAAGTAATATATGGCTCCATAAAGAATTTGAATTCCTCGAAATATGATCTTTTATTGATTGCAGATCCACAATCAGGTTACATTACCTCTGAAAGAAATAAAATAAGAGAATTTGTTAAATCCGGAGGCAATTTAATGTTGATAGCCAAATTCAGATCATATCTTAAAATAAATCAAATATTGTATTCATTAGTTAAGTATGACATCTTTCTCGGCTTGGATAGGAATGTTGTTAGAATCATTGTTCCGAAAAATAATGCACACAATTTTTCCAGTAAAGTAATTGGTTACCAAGTTGGGAAAGGTAAACTTGTAGTAGTAAGTGACTTCGATATTTTCTCCAATTTAAGAAATACTGAGCTGTTAGGAAAAATAATAAGTTGGTTAAGAGAATAATAAATAAAGCCGCCCAAATGGGCGGCTTTATTGTTAAATTGAATCTTCCATCAGTGTGTTCTTACTTCAACTTCTATTTTTCTTATGTCACTCATTTTCACGATTCTTTGACCAAGTGTCTTTGTTTTAACGGTTATCGTCATGTCTGGCCATATTCTTGCTTTTTCTACACTCCCATCTATCATCTCAATCCTATACATTTCCCCATATATCCATTCGATCTTTTTCACGTTCCACGGATCTAACTGTATTGTATCCCCACTCAACGATTGGAAAACCAGCTTCCCTTCTATCTCTCCCCTATAAATTGCTCCGTTGAATAATTCAACGGATGCGATGTATGGATGCTCAAATTCAACTTTTTCAGGTTGTATCCTTGTTGTTTCCCTTACCACAACCACAGATTCTCGAGGTTTCTCCACCTTCATAACCACAGGTTCTGGGGATTGAGATACAAGTTTTCCCATCAGAAAATCTCCTATAGTCTTGAAAATCTCCCTGGCAAAGAGTTTCTCTATTCCTCTATCTATAAATTTTCTGAAGCAACTATTGGAATATTCCCCATAATCCCAGTATTTGTCAACTTTTTCATACGAGAATTTCAACGGTTCTGAAAGGGTAAAAAGCAATTTCTCTCTATCGTTATCTATGAGGTTCACATCAACTTCTCCAGCATATTTGTATCCACCTTCATCTCTTACCTTCCAAGCTGATATCTCAAAGAATAGTATGTATTGGGAATTTTTGAGGAGAAGGTCACCAGATTTTTGATACACTGTACTTGGGGTTATATCAGCCCAAGTCGGCGTCCAAACGATATCATACATTTCCCTGAATATCGTGGGAAATTTCTGTTCGAGCATTTCTTTAATTTCCCTCAACCAGTAGTATCCAAAATCTGCTTCCGTTATATCATGTGGCATTCCTTTCATATCCTTCACATTGCATGCAAATGTTATTTTCTTCTTTGCACCTGGGATAAGAAGATCTGCAAGATTTTCACCAAGATCTCTCAACGATTTTTTCGCAGCTAAATCCGGTGCTAAATCTCTTCCACTTCCCATTGCACTTGCTGTGAAAAGTATATATTTATCCTTCGTACTTATTACCTTGAGATCTGCCATTGATCTGTAGTATATCAATCCTTCGGCTTTCCCAGCATATGAGGCAAAAGCTTCTCCGATGATTAAAATATCTATTCCCTGTCGAGCAGCGATTTCCACAGCTTTAACTGGATTACCAAGTGCCATCTGCAGGTCGGCATCCGATATTTCAAATACTTCCACATTATATCCAAAATCTCTAAGTCTTTTTATTATAGCTGTTTGAACCTGAGGATCCGGTATTCTTCTTCTTATTTCCACGACATTCTGTCTCATCTCGACTGTGACATCCACGCTGACACTGACAGGCACGTATCTTTCCACAGGTAACCTATCCTCAAGTATTACGACTCCTATTCTTGCGTTCTTCGGGATAACGTAGGATCCACCCAAAGCAAATATTCCCACCAACAGGATCACAGAAACGATGAAAAAGTAACGAACCATTTCCATACCACCTCCTGAAATTCGTTGATCAAAATTCAAGAACAGCTTTTCTATCGGAGAATTCCAGTAAATTCAATTTCAACGAATTGGATATATCCAAGCATAGATTGAAGAAATCCTCGATTCCCTTTATGGATACAGTCAGAGTATCTTTGTAGAATTTCTTGATTTCGTAATCTATCCTCGAATTTTTGAGAAAATCCAGCACAACCTTGATCTTCTTCGCACTGCATTTCTTCAGAATAATCGTGTAAATGATGGGCTTGATCGAAATTTCACCGTTATCTATTGAGGTTTCATATTTTTCTGATAGGATGTCTAATAATTTTGTCATAGATCCAAAATATATTATCTCATATTCGACAAATTTTTCACCATTTTCCTGCCCGTATTTTCTCTCCTTGATATCAACGAGAGCGGGGAGTTTACCTCTCAATTCATCCAGTATCTTCCTCAACTCTTCTTCAGATACACCGATGAACTTCATGAATTTTTCCCTTCTATACTCGCTGAAGATATAGTTCATCATCTTGGGATAAATCGAATTATAAATTTTGTCTACCAGATCAGGTAAAAGATAACTTGTTGTAAAGAGAGGATTGGATCCTACATCCCCAGGTGCTGATGTTTCTTGAACTGCGAATATCACGTTCAAGGACTGAGTATCCAAAAGCTTAGCTTTGGTAAGAATGGTAACTGAGAATCCTTCATTGATCTCGCTGAAAATTCCTTTGAATTTGTAATAGGACAAATCCACTTCGGAATACAGATCGACCGTTATGTCTGACTTTCTCGGATCATCTGTTATCGTGAATCCGTCCTCTCTGAGCTTTGAGATGACCATGGAACTTAACATTTCATCCACTCCGAGTTTCATCTTTCTCTCCAAATTGGTTGCCGGTTGTGTGAGGTTTATCAACTTCACCTCCACTTTGGTCCTGACGAACACCTTGGGATTACCAAGATCGTATAGCAGTTCACGGATACCTGTGTATGTTTCTCCATAACTTATCGTAACAGTCCCCTTTCCCCAGATATAACCATCTTTTTTCTTCAATTCACTTATTTCAACATCCTTGATATAACCCAATGGTTTAAAAGCGACGAAATATTTCATTACGATATCTTTCTGCGCGGATTTGATATCCAGATTCTCTTTTATGAATTTCTTCAAAGCGGTTATACCCATTCTCTGTTTCAAACTCTCTTCATCCAAGCCCGTGGCTTCCAAGGTTATGTAGATCAATTCCGAGAAAGATAGAGTTAGCACGCTCAGAAAGATCAAGAAAAGTATGGAGAACCTCCACATATCCACCATCCTCGCATCACTGCATCTTATAAACTGCCAGATTATCTATATCCACGCAATCACAGGTTTTTCCCGTGAATAAAACCAAATTCAGGAAATCGTAATATTTGTGAGGGACCGAAAGAATTATTCTGGCGACCTTTTTCCCATCGAGATACACCAAGGCACGTTTTTCTTCAAGATCGAAATCCATTGTGAAGTTGTGCCACACGTTCGTGGAAAGGTCGGAGATCTTTATTCTCTTCGTCCCGTTGACGAATGAAAGACTGCATTTTCCCGCATTTTTGGATTTCACGATGAAATAACCATCCATTTTACTTCTTCTTTCATTTTTATCCCTTTTTCTGAGACTCGAATCGATGGAAAAACCAAAATAACAGCTATTACCCACCCTAAAATCGAACGTGAATCTTCCCTTTACCACGTTGTTGAACAGACCATACAGTTCAACGTATCCCTTCCTTGAAGATTTCGACAATCTCAAAAATCCCCTGCTCCATTCTTCAACCATTTCAGCATCACCGAGTTTCTTTTCCAATTTAAGTCTTCCAAATCTCGCACTCGATTTTATTTCACCGAGGACATACCCATCGAAATTCTCATTCAACATGGTTTTACCGTTCAGCATCGGAATGCCACTTTCTTTCGTCTTCATCTTGAATTTAAACGTTATTCTCTTTTCCACGTTTGCCACGACATCTATATTTATTTCCTTGCTGTTGTGATTATCCAAGCGAACTTTAACATTATACACACCCTCCGAGAGAGCCAACCTCAATGGGGTTTTCCCTTTATAAACACCGTTTATGAAAACATCGGCACCGGATGGTATGCTCGTTATGTAAAGCCATCCGCTTCTCATGGTTCGTGGTGCTTGAGGAACTGGAGAAACTTTTTCTTCTTTTACAGGTATGGATATCTCGAATGAGTTAAGTTCACTTTCACTGATTCCTCCCCTGCTATCCTTGGCAATTACCTTCCAGTAATACACACCACTCTCGGTGAATTTTCTATGAAAATACGGAGAAGGTATCTCACGGGCGACAAGTTCCAAATTATCCGGTGCTGTTCCAACGTAAAGATCGTAGAATAATCTGTCGTTGTCCGGATCTGAGGATTCCCACATGAAAGTGAGTTCATCTCCTTTGATCTTTTCCCCCTGTGGAGGATAGATCAGCTTGGGCTTCGTTGGACTGTGATTCTTCCTCGACACACCCAAAGAAGATGTTACTATCACACCTGATCTCTTGAAAATCTTTACATCCAATCTGAGATTGAAATCCGAGGAGATTTCTTTAATTTTTCGATCCATGAATTCGAACCACTCCGTATCCGTTATTACATTATCAAGGTTGCCGTCGGTAACTCCCTTCGTGAAACCATCGTATATAACCTGCATTCCCACACTCATCTTTGGAAAATTCCACACTATCTTTCTCGAATGGTAGTCGACAACTATCATGGAATCCACAACTTTTTCAAGTTCACCAAGGTTGCTAAGATCAACTATGGTCCCAAAATCCGGCGCTTTCTGATCCCAAATTTCCAGTATAACGATTTTTCTCATCCTGAACTCGGATAACAGTTCCGCAATTTCCGTGAACGATATGGAACTTTCGATGGGATTGGTAGGATCGTAATCGAACGGTGATATGAAACCTTCATCGCCATATGAGAACCCATAACCTGCATAGTAGAATAAAAGCAGATCACCATCATTTCCTCTTCCTTCTCTCTGGAAAATCGATTCGAAAAATCCGAGTATTTCATCCTTATCTGCGTTTTCTCCAACCATGATGTTAATTTCTTCATCTCCGATCCCCATGTATTTGCTCACGATTTCCTTGAAAAAATCAATATTTTCGGATGGATAATTTAAAAAAAGATCCTGTGAGTATTCATAGTTCGAGTTTCCAATGATTATCGAGTTAACCGTGGAAAACAACAAAGAAACTGCCAAGATAAAAAATAACAGGGTGATGCTACTTCTCATCATCTTTCACCCTCCTAATTTCTTAATGGTGTAGAAAAATCTCAGTATATCCCAATCCTTTCCTTCTGAATCAATATTTAAAAGAATCTTTCTGAGATCCTTTAATTGGACAGTATCAGGTGAGATTTCTTTCAGTTTTATCCTTGATATTATTATTAAAACCTCCTCGTTATAGGATTCTTCATTAAATCCCTTCGGAAGACCAACCGTTCCTTCAATTGTTATCCACGGTCCAATTCCTCCTATACCCATCGACTCATCTTTTTCTCCTACCTCCACGTTCTTTTCTTTTGCTTTTGCATATATTTGATTACCTTTACTATAGAAAACATAAACGTATACATTATTTCCAATTACTTCCCTTCTTTTTAATCTTATCTTTATTTTCAACCTTTCACCTTCGATGAAAACGTGCTTGTTCATCTCTGCCTGTTCATGCAGGGAGTTGGGATCTCTATCGACTATTGGGAGATCCTCAGCATCGGGAAAGAGTTGCTGAATAATCTCCCAGAAATGTTCTTCCGCTATATTTCTTATTTCTTGATCGATGTCAACTCTGTGACTCTCGTAAATTATCCTCTCGATCTTTTGAAATTCTAAGGAAAAATTTTCCTTGTATAATTTGAGAACTATATCCAAATATTTTTTCATCCTTTCTTCTTTAAAACTTAAATAGATAATGTAATCAGGTAGTGGCAACTTCATTCTCTTCATTACATCTTTATACTCATCCCAGTTCCATTCACCTACTTTTCCACTGGAAATATAGGATTTCATCTCCTCAAAGAACTCTTGCCCCTGACTGTCTATTAAATGCACATTGTATTTCTTCAAGTGATTGACCAGGATTTCGACATACTTATCCTTGAGAATCTCCAATTCCTTTTCATATTCCTTTGGTTCCAAGGAAGTTACCAAGTATATGTTCATTCCGCTGGCTGAAGGAAAAGAGAAAATTGAAAATACTGTGAGAAATACAATCAAAATTATTTTCAGCTTCATGATTATTTCCCCCTTCACCAGCCAAGTTTCACTATCCATATATCCGCTTGTGGGAAACATCGACATATCCTTTCTTCTCTATTACGTGAACTTGGTGATCTCTATTTTCCTGATAGCTTATTTCATATCTTTTAACAATCCTTTCATCAATTCCAATAAAGTT
>QNAU01000060.1 GCA_003641545.1 Thermotoga sp. | reverse complement strand
GATGAGAAGATCGTCAAGGTAGTCTTGAGGAAGGTTCCGGACAGACCCGGAATAGCGGCGAGAGTTCTCAGGGCTTTGGCTGATCAGAACATAAAGATCGATACGATAATTCAAAGTATGAGAAGTGGAAAGGTCAACGACATGGCTTTCATAATACCGAGTGGGGATCTCGAGAAGATCGATCTCGAAAGGTTGAAGATCAGAAGTGAGGCTGAGGATATAATTGTTGAAGACAACATAGCTAAGCTTTCCCTCGTGGGAATAAATGTTACATCATCTCCGGAGATACCCGCCATTCTGTTTGAAACCCTCGCGAGTGAAGGCATCAACATAGATATGATAAGTACCAGCAACAGCAGAATATCGGTTATAATTTCAAGGGATTCCATAAAGGAAGCGGTGAGAATCGTTCACGACAGATTCAACCTCGGATGAAAAATATCACATTTTGATCGATTGGGAGGGATAGAATGGATACATTCGCGATCACCATAGCGGTGATATTTGTTGCAACGTTGATCATCAGCTATTTCAAATCCTCATCCAAGGATTCCTGTCTGAAAGATTTCGATGATTTCCCAATCTTGGTTGAATTCAAGAATGGCAAAACGGTTTGGGGAAAAATGAGGTTGGAAGCCACGGGAATGTGGCTCGAATACGAAAAACCGCACGATAATGTAACACACAAGGAGAGTGGTTTTTTACTCTATAAAAAGGAATTTCCAACGATGTTCGGTGTCTTCAGATTGGTGGAAGATCTTTCATCATCGGATAGAAGGAGAAGGGATACACGGTTGGTTATAGAAAATCAGAAGTTTTTGCTGTTTCTGAGAAGAAAGATAAGGAACTTCTTCGCCGCAGTCAGGGATGCTTTCGTCGAAACCATATCCCTGTTGATAGGAAGATATGGCACGAAAAGTTCGATAATTTCACAGAACAAAAAATACGTTAAGGGTATAGGTGAAAGCGTGGTGGATTACATAGGAAATTCGTATGATCCAATCCTCGAAAAACTTCTTGGAAGAAGGATCGTGTATGAAGTTCAAGAAGGTGAGAAATGGAGGGAATACGTCGGAACCCTCAAGAATTACACGAAGGATTTCATAGAGATAGTTTCGTCGAAATTTCCCGTGAGGTTGAACTTGAAGATGAAAAAGGGTGTGGACTACATGAGCAGTCATGGAATAGAACTGAGTCGTGTCGAACAAGGTCTAAGAATCAGAAACATCAGGGAAGAGAGGATAACCGTTCATTTCAAGGACAGAAGAAAATCGATCGATCCCAAGTCCACGGAGATCATCCAGATCGATGGGAGGGAAGATTTAGATTTAACTTTCACCTTTACAACGCTGGTGGATGCAGTTTTTCCGAGGATACACGCGGTCGTTAGGCACACAGTTGAGGAAAAATGAGGTGATGGTGATGAAAGTACACAGGAAAGAGATGCTGGAATCGGAGATTCAGAAGCTACTCTCCGAAGCTCTCATGGAATCGAAAGATCCAAGAATAAGAAATGAACTCATCAGTTTCACCATGGTGAGACTGTCGAAGGATAAGAGATACGCGGATGTTTACGTCAGCGTTCTTGGGGATGACGAGGAGAGAAAAGCAACGTTGGAACTTCTGGAGAAAGCGAAAGGATTCTTCAGATCATATGTCGCGAGGAATCTGAGGATATACACCGTTCCGGAGATAAGATTCAAAGAAGACAAAGGCATAGAAGCCAGTGTCAGAATACACAAGATCTTGGAAGATCTTGGATATGGAACTGGGAAAACCGAAGAACCAGAAGGAGAAGAGGAATGAGATCGGGGATACTTCTTGTGAATAAAAGATCTGGTCCCACCTCGCACGATGTTGTGGATTCGGTGAGAAAAAAGCTCGGTGTGAGAAAAGTGGGTCATGCAGGGACGCTGGATCCATTTGCTAAGGGACTTCTCATACTTGGCATCAACAAGGGAACGAGGATACTCGAATATTTCAAGGACATGCACAAGACGTATCGAGGAAAGATGAAACTCGGTTTGATCACGGAAACATTCGACATAACGGGTGAAGTGAGGGAAGAGAGAGAATGCAATGTGAGTCTTGAGGATATAGAGGAAGCTTTCCAAAGTTTCGTGGGGGAATATGATCAAGTTCCTCCCGCATATTCCGCGAGAAGATACAAAGGTGAGAGACTGTATGAATTGGCCAGAAAAGGTGTTATCATTCGCCTCCCACCGAAGAGGGTGAAGATAAACTGGATAAGGATTCTCGATGTAAATTTGGATGAAAAGACAGTCCTCTTTGAAACGGATGTTTCTCCCGGGACTTACATAAGATCCTTGGCTATGGATGTTGGCTACAAGTTGGGATGCGGTGCGGTTTTGTTGGAACTCGAGAGGTTGAGGATAGGCCACTTTTCCGTGGAAGAATCCATAGATATCGAATCCATGCCCGCAGAACAGTTGGAGAGACACATCATACCTCTGAACGAAGCGTTGAAAGATCTTCCTGCCATCGTGGTCACGAAGAGTTGCGGTGATAAAGTTCTGAACGGCTCACAGGTGTATGTGGACGATGTGGTTGAGGTTTCCGACGATTTTGAAAAAGGCGCGTTGGTGAGAATAATCGATGAGAAAGGCAGATTTCTGGCCGTCGCAACCGCTGAGAGAAAGAGTGGATTCATACGAACCTTGAAGAGGTTGGGAAGGCACGACAGGATCGCAAAGTTGAGGAAAGTCTTTGGGGAGGAACGAGGATGAGAAAGATGGGATCCAATACAAATGTAAAAAAAATCGTTCTGACGTTGGGTATCTTCGATGGATTGCATCTGGGGCACAAGAGGATAATATCCCATGTGGTTGAAACGGCACGCTCTATGCGTTTGAAATCATGCGTCATTTCGATAAAATATCCCATCAATTACCATTCGGATGAATTCGAAGGATTGATCTTATCCACGAATTTGAGGAAGAGGAAGATAATCGAACTTGGTGTGGATGAGATCGAACTGTTGGATATGGAGAAAATCAGGAATATGACCGCACGAGATTTCGTTGAGGATTATCTGCTCAAAAAGTATGCGTTGGTGGAAGTGATAATTGGCCACGATTTCAGATACGGGAAAGGAAGAGAAGGAGATGCTGAAATGTTCAAGGAATACGGGAGAATCCACGGTTTCAAGGTGAGAGTGATAGATCCAATCACGCTGAATGGTGTCAGGATAAGTAGTTCATTCATAAGACACTTGATAAAACTCGGTGATTTGAAGAGCGTTACCAAATTTTTGGGTGAACCACTTCTCATGGAGGGAAAAATCGTGGATATGGATGAGGGAAGGATACTCCTGAAAAGACCTGATGAGAAATTGGTCACCCCAAAATTCGGTGTTTACAGATCCTTCGTGTTCATCGATGGAAGGTGGACGGAAGGATTTGCACGATTTTTTAAGGATGGTGAAGATACCTTGATCGAACTGTCGATGGACGGAATTGAGAAACCAGCTTTGAACCGTGAGGCGTTGTTGAAAATTCTTGAATCTGTGGGATGTGAAGAGAATGGAAAGATCATTTATCGTGGAATACAGGGTGCTTGATAAGGGTTTCATACGTTTGATAGAAAAAATGGGGGATGATTACTCAGTTGTGGAATCCGCGAGAGTTTCCCATGGAAGAGGACGAACGACGCCGGAGAGGGACAAAAAGCTGATAGAGTATCTCATGAAACACGGACATGGAACACCATTCGAACACGTGGTATTCAAATTCCACGTGAAATGTCCTATATTCGTTGCGAGACAGTGGATGAGGCACAGAATAGCAAGTTACAACGAGATCAGTGGAAGATACACGGTTTACGAGGATGAATGGTACGTTCCGGACAAGCCGAGAATTCCCGATCCGAAGAACAAGCAGGGAAGTAGGATCGTGGATGATCCAAACTTGAAGGACAGGATGACTGAGATCATGGAGAATTCCATGAAACTCAGCTACGAGAATTATCAAAGGTTGCTCGAACTCGGTTTAGCAAGGGAATTATCCAGAATCATTTTACCCATGGCGATGTACACGCAGTTCTACTGGACGGTCAACGCGAGGAGCCTGATGAATTTCCTGAATTTAAGATGCGATTCACACGCACAGTATGAAATGAGAGAATACGCGATCAGAGTCGCACGGATATTCAAGAGCACATGTCCGTGGGTTTTTGAAGCTTTCCTAAGGTATGGTTACACCGGGGATATGAAGGATACCCTTGAAGCTCTTAAGGAGGAATGAGACATGTTCAGGAGATATTTTCTTTTTCTGATTTTCATCTTCTTCATCTTCACCCTCATTTTTCCCATAAAATTGAAGTATCTTTATTTTGCTGGAAACATAACCGTTTCGGATGAAGAGATAAAATCCGCCATGAAGGAAACGGTGGTCGGCGGTGAATTCAACGAGGAAGCCTTCAAGAGGGATCTGAAGAGGATATTCGATCTTGGATACTTTTCGAGAATAGATCCCAAGGTGAAGAAACTTCCCTACGGCGTTGGGATAGTCATCTACTTCGAAGAGAATCCCCCCGTGACGGGATGGAGAGTTTTCATCGAGGGACCGAAGGTCGTGGATGAAAAAGAACTTGAGGAAGAGGTGGTCCTCGAAAAACAGAAGGCTCTGAGCATCACGAAATTGAAAGAGAGTATGAAGAGGATAGCCGAGTATTACAAAAGCAAGGGATACTTTCTTGTGGATATAAAAAGCGATGTGAACATCGAAAGTGGTGAACTCGTCGTTCCACCGAGTGGGATAATAACCTTCACTGTGAGAGAACTTCTGCTGTGGGATTTGAAGTTGAAAGGGGACAGGCGCGATCTGACGGAAGAAGAGATTAAGAAAATCCTGGGAATAGAGTTCATGAAGGATACCTACGAAAACATATTCACACGTTTCTTCATGAGAAGGGTGAACTACTTCCCGAAGACCAGAGAGTTTCAGTACGCTTACACCAAGCTCTTGCAGAGTGGCTTCTTCGGTCCGGAAACGAAAATAACCTTTGAAAACGTGAAGATCAAGGAGTTGTCGAACGATCATTTAGTGAACATGGTGGTGGATGTCCAGCTGAATCCCGTCGTGGAGGAAGGAAAAGAAGTGAAGACGGTGAAGGTGGAAGGAGTGACACTTCTGAGACAAGGGGACGTTCTGTCTCAAATAGAGAGTAAACCTGGTTCCCCCACAGATCTCATGAGAGTTCTAAGGGATTCCTACAGGATAAGAAAGTATTACGAGGAGAATGATTATCCTCTCGTTGGTGTCAGAGTTAACTATGATGAAAATGAAAAATCCTTGATTTACAGAGTGGCGGAAAGGTACGTGGACAACGTCAGTTTTGAGGGAATTACCAAGACCAAGGAATACATTCCGAGAGCTTACACGATCTTGGAGAAAGGGAAACCACTTCAGACTTCGAAACTTCAGAGGACCGTCGGTGCCCTCCAAAATTCCGAATATTTCGAAAATGTGAACATAATACCTCAGCTTCACTCAGCCGATTCCACACTGGTTGACATTTCGATCATCCTGAAGGAAAAGAGGGTTGGTAATTTCGGTGGGACCATCTCATGGGGAATGCCCGAGGAAGGGAAACCATGGTACACGGGATTCGCGGGAGGAATAAATTTTGGGATAGTTAACCCCTTCGGTTACGGACAGAAATTTTCTTTCGATGCCAAATTGGGTGAAAAGAGCGACATATCCTTGAAATACGATATTCCGAGAATATTGGCATCTCCATTCGATGTATCGGCGAAGGTGTATTACAAAACCGATATAACATCGTCGGAAATAGGGGAAGCAACCTCAACATTCATAACGTACAACGAGGAAAGATACGGTCTCTCTTTAACCACGGTTTACAACATTCACTACGATCATTCCGTCTCCCTCACGGGAAGATGGGAATCCTTCACCAAGGAATCTACACAACTTGCCGAACCAACTGGTGATACACGATCCGTGGAGCTGGGATACAAATACGACACACGGGACAACTTCCTCGATCCAAGGTTCGGCACCTACGTGGGAACAACGTTGAATGTGACTGGATTCGGTGGAACGGAGGAATACGTGAAGATGATCTTGGAGATCAGGAACTTCTTCGAATTGTTCCCGGATCATGTTATAGCACTCCGCGGATCGATCGGTGGTATATACGATGTGAAGAGCACGATGAGTTTGAACGTTGGAAGTGCTTACACAGTCAGGGGATACGATTTCACACTCGGAACGGGAAGATCGGGCGATTATGAATACATACTGAACTCCGAATACAGGTTGAAACTTCAGAGATTTGGATTACCGATAACCCTCGTTGCATTCTACGATCAAGGTTTCGCCGGCAATTCTCCGTTCACATTCTTCAATCCTCCGTATCTGCTGTCGAATTCCCTGTATTCCTTCGGTATCGGTGCCAGATTCCATGTTCCCTTCGTTGGTATAGTCAGACTCGACTGGGCATTCCCATTGATCGAGGAGAACTGGTACGAGAAGGGAAAGGTCATCTTCGCATTCGGAAACATGTTCTGATGGATACCAACGATGGGTGATATCCATGTTCGATCTTGAAAGACTCGAATTTCAAAAGGTTCTGAAAATTCTCTCCGAGTTGTGTCTCTCCAATTACGGAAGGGACAAAGTCAGAACGATCAGACCAAAAGATGGGTGGGAAGATTACGAACTCGTGGAGGAAACACATTCACTTCTCACGAGATACGGAATTCCCGATATTCAGCCCGTGGATGTGAGGGATGATCTGAATTCGATGATCAACGGTTATATACCGAATACAAAGTCCTTCCTGAATATATCCATCTTTCTTTCCTCGGTGAAGAAATTGAAAGAACACATAGAGAGATCGAAGGACGAATTTCCAAAACTTTGGAATCTTTTCAGATCTGTGAACACGCTTTCCCATCTGCGGGATATCATCAAAAATTCCATAGATGACAAAGGGTTTGTCAAGGATGGGGCGAGTGAAAAACTCGCAAGTATAAGGAAGAACAAAAAGATCCTCGAAAGCACTTTGAGAAGGAAGTTGGATAAGCTTTTGAACCAGTTCAGAAACATAATCCAACGGCCATATTTCACCAAGAGGGAAGGAAGATACGTCCTTCTGGTGAAGAGCGATAGAAGAAAGGAAATCAAGGGAATAGTCGTATCCGTCTCATCGAGTGGGGCGACGCTCTACGTTGAACCTGAGGAATTGATACAACTGAACGATGAATTGAAGAAACTCGAGGTCGACGAGGAGAGAGAGATAAACAGGATATTGGAGAATATACTCTTGGAGATCGTGAAGAAAAAGAACACCCTCCTGAAGGTGATCGACACATTTTCCTATTTCGATACACTCTACGCGAGGGCTAATTACATGATCAAGGAAAAATGCATCGTACCATCGATCAACCACGATGGAAGGATAGTTCTCAGAAGGGCGAGACATCCACTCATCCCAAAGGATAAAGTCGTCCCGATAGATGTCGAAGTTGGAACGGATTTCCAAGGTTTGGTCCTAACCGGCCCGAACACAGGAGGAAAGACGGTCACGTTGAAAACCATAGGACTTCTGACACTGATGGCTATGGCATCGATTCCCATCCCCGCGGACGTTGGAACGGAACTGTCCTTCTTCGAT
>QNAU01000059.1 GCA_003641545.1 Thermotoga sp. | reverse complement strand
CCAAGAACGTATATCAAATATATCATGAACACTATTTCATAGAATTTGGAATCCTCGAGGAAAATCAGGATGGGATCGACAAGGTTCTTCAAGTCAAAACCAGATTTGAAAATCTGAAGAAATACGATCGATAGAACCGCAAGACCCATTGAGATGAAGAGTTTAAAATGTGCACGTTGAAGCGCGATGAGTATGAATATACCCATCAGAATGGAAAATGTTCCCAATCCTTGAGCCTCCTTCTTCCATTCACTCAAAGATTGTATCTCTTGAGTACATCATCGACTTTTGCAGATTCGTGAACAACTTCTTTCAGTGCTTTCAGAAAATTCAGCATGTTGGGATTCTGCCACACGTTTCTACCGAAAACCACCCCCCTCGCTCCAGCGGAGATGGCTTCCTTCGCGATGTTCAAGATATCTCTAACGCTCTCCATTTTGGGACCCCCAAGGATCAAAATCGGAACGTGGAGCCTTTTAACGATCTCTGAGAATTGTTCTTTGTTTCCGGTGTATTGTAGCTTTATCACATCGGCTCCGAGTTCCACCGCTATTCTGGCGGAGTTTTCCACCATCTTCGGATCATTCATCTTTTCACTGAGTATTTTCCCTCCCCACAAAACTGGTTCAATCATCAACGGCATGTTCCACCTATCGCACGCATCCACAAATTCGGATATCAATTTTATCGTCTTGGATAGAACATCCCTATCACTCCCCCACGGTAGAAGGACCTTGATCATATCGAATCCCCATCTGAGGGCATATTCCACAGTTGCCACAGGCTCGTGAGAGAGAACGCCTTCATATTCACCTGGAATGGTTGATACCATTGGAAAATCCACGGTTAGTATCCTCGCAGGTTTATCCTTTCCCTCGAAGAGATCCAGTGTAAGTTTTCCAACACCTGGACCCATGAGAGTTGCATCCACACCGCACTTTAAAAGCTTTTTCAGAACATCGATCGGGTCGGACAACCCTTTCACACTCCCCATCATCAAACCATGATCGACAGGCACTATCACCGCTCTCCCACTGACTGGATCGAAGATCCTTGAGATCCTCAAATTTTTACCGTTCATTCCTTCCCTACCTCCCTCGTATGATTCATCATCGATGATAACATTTATACTACATACCTAAAGACGAGACCATTGGTGTTCAGAATCCCGTTGGATCGTGTATGAAGGTATACCCACTGAAAATCTTGGATCACATTTGCAAACGCGGTGAAAGGTGATGAGATATGAGGGGGAATAAGGTGAAATGCGGAAGAATCCTTTTCAAAATTTTGAAACCGATGATCAGGATATACATGTTGAAAAAGTCTCCCTACTTACGTTGATCACTCTCAATCTTTTTCACTTTTCAATATTCTCATCGTGGTGGTGAAGATGAAGCCGGGATATCCCGAATATTTGAGTTCCGCGAAATACGCCCTGTAACCTGACGATGGTTTTTCGACTTTGACGATGTAATGATCCCCTTCCATCCTGAAATCGTGGTGTTCCTGCCAGAATGAATCCCTGAAATCCAGAGAATCCGATTCTGCGGTGTAATATTTGAAATAATCCAGCTTTCCATTTGGATACACGATGAGTTCCGTTCCGCCGTTGTTGAATTCCCAGCTCAATTTTGGCAGGTTGTTCAATATCACACCCTTGAAAAAGGCCGATATTCCTTCGACGATTCTTGCGGTGTCAGATATATTATGTTCCTCGTTTGGATTGTAAAGGACATATTTCAATCCTTTCAATTCGTCGAAGTATATGTTCAGTGAATCCACAATCCAGTATCTATCGTTCGTTGCCAGGACGATCAATTTGGGGAGAGTCAGCTTTTCAACATAACTGTATGGATCGACGGCGTCGAGTAAAACTTTTCCCTTTTCGGTCTTCAACTCATCCATCAAACCTCTCGACCAGTATTCCTCTATCTCCTCACTGTACCATCCGTAAGCTTCTATTTGATGATCCATCTGTTTTTTGAAATTCAGGTTGTCAAATACTATGGGAGCTATGGCGAATATTCTGTCATCCATTGCCCCTATGAGGTAAGTTGTCCATCCCCTTTTCGATGCACCGGTTGCCAAGAATTTCTTCACCTTCAAACCCTTGGATTCGAGATACGAGATGACCGAGTCCACGCTCGCTTTGACACCCTGAACCATCGGAAGAAGAAGGGGCCAATCCTTCTCTCCCGTTCTCACGAACATGAGGAAAGAATAGGCTATGAGGTCATCTTCCCTCATCCCAAATATCGGCTGATTAGGTATGTTCCAAACCGTTGCGAAGGGAGCCTCGAATTTCTCCGCTATCATTTTCAAAATGATGAAATCCGAGGGCTTGTAATCACCTGCGATGAAGATCACTCCTCTATCCCTGCATTTCAAATTTTTTGGCACAAATACACCAACGTTGTGATACCAATCGATTCCACGCCATCTTTGGCTCTTCACTTTGAGAAGAGCGGTGAGTCCATCTTCAACTGTGCCTTCCTCATAGATTACCTCCCAACTTTCATCGAATTTTTCCGAGAGATAATCATCCAGAAGGGTTGGAAAAATGTGCAAAGATGGAAGAAGGAGGTAAAGAACCAATCCAATGGTCAAACCAGATCTCATCCTATGAATCCCCTCTCCTTCAGGAAATCCAGAAGTTCCTCAACGGCTTTCTCCGGATCATGTGCTTTCACCAACTTCGTCTTTCTCGTTATCTTAGGATAAAATATCTTCTTCACTCTCGTCGGCGATCCATTCAGCCCTATCCTGTTCGGATCGAAGAGCCCCTCGTGAAAACCTATCACCGGAACATCCATTCTCTTGGCTCTCAATTTCCCTTCCAAATTCGGTAACCTTGGATCGTTCAGTTCCCTGACAACGGTCAAAACTGCTGGAAGCTCAACCTCAACGAATTCACAACCTCCTTCCACCGATCTTCTGACCCTGACTTTCTCATCCGTGGTCTCGATTATTCTGCTGACGAATGTCACGACGGGAATACCAAGTTGTGCAGCCACCGAGGGACCAACTTGTCCAGTTTCGCCATCGGTTGCTCTCTCCCCCGCGAATATCAAATCGAACTTTCCCAAACTCTCTATGAATCTCGCAAGAGTGTAAGCAGTTGCAAGTGTATCCGCACCAGCGAACTTTGGATCGGAGAGGAGATAACCTTCATCACATCCCATCGCGATTGCGTCCTTCACCGCATATTTTGCAGGGGGTGGTCCCATACTTATCACCGTAACCTTCGCATTTCTCTTCTCCTTCATCCTCACCGCCTCTTCTATGGCGTGAAGATCCAGAGGATTCAACTCCATATCGAGACCGCTTCTCACCATCGTACCAGTTTTCTCATCCATCTTGACCTTATCCGTTGCGGGAACCTGTTTCACTAAGACGATGATATTCATATGAACGTCACTCACCTTTTTGAAGTTAAAACTTAGGAAACTTCACGAAGAATCTTCCTGCTCATCTCGTATATTCCTGGGGTGGTTGCAAGTATCTGGGATGTTTCAAGATAGTCTTCCGTGTTTATTCCTGAAACCTTGGCTCCGGCTTTTTTCGCTATAAAGGCACCGGCAGCGACATCCCACGGTTCCAATCCGAATTCCCAATATCCATCCATCCTTCCCATTCCAACGTAGCACAGTTCTAAAGCTGCAGAGCCTAAGATCCTAACCTCTTGAACTTCCTCCATCATCCTGGCAATTGTTTTCATCGTTAGACTCATCATATCTCTATCGTAGGGCCAACCAGTTACAAATATCGAATTCCTAAGATCGAGTGTGTTGGAAGGTTTGATCGGTTCTCCATTCATGTAAGCATTCTCATCATCTTGAGATGCGTAGAAAGTCTCCCCGAGCATCGGGGAGTGAACCACTCCCATGATGACATCCTCGTTCTCAAAAATGGCGACTGACACCGCGAAGAAATTCAATCCATGGACGAAATTCAAGGTTCCATCTATTGGATCCACCATTGCGAAAATGCCGGATCTCACTTTCTCCCCTTTCCAGCTTTCCTCACCTATCACATCGATATCGTATCTTGAAAGTTCTGCTCTTATCATATCTTCCACCTGTTTGTCGATCTCTGTCACAAGATCGGAGTGAGAACTTTTCACTTCCACCTTCCCGAACCTTCTAAGATTTCTCAGAATGTGATTACCCGCGTTTTCAACTATCCTCACCAGTTCGTCCAAATTTATGATCCCTATCTTCGATCACTCCCTCATGATTTCTTCGATTTCGCTTCCCTTCAGAAACTCCGAGAGGAATTCTTTCTTCCCATAGAAATACCAACTACTCGTCATTTTCAACTCCTCAAGGAGTTCCCGTGCTCTATCCAATTTTCCACACTTTGCATAGGGGACGATCAAGAGGAGTTTTATCATGGGATCATCCATGTTGAATTCCCCACTTTCCAGAATTTCTCTCACCACATCGTAGTTTCCATGCTTGTATTGAACCTTAGCCCATACCTCCAGATCGTTGGAATAACATGGTTTGGAATCCAATATCTCCATTTCATATTTCTTCGCCATTTCTTCATTTCCAATGGAGTTGTAAAGCTCCATCAATTCATACCTGACGAGGATGTCATTTTTGTCCATCTTCGCAAGCTTCTCAAGGATTTCTATGGCTCCCCGTAAATCCCCCATCTTCTTCTTCGCATCTGCGATCATGAAGTAGGTGAATCTACTCTCGGGGGATATCTCTATTTCTCTCTCCCAATAAGAACTCGCTCTTTCATAATCTCCTTTGTTGTAATATATATCACCGAGAATGGAGTATGCCGTCACCAAACTTGGATCTTTCTCCACGGATTTTTCGAGGTATTCCACACCTTCATCCATTCTTCCCATTTCGACTAAGAAAGAGCCCTTCAGCATCAATGGATAGGGATCATCCGGGTTCAACTTGAGTGCAAGTTCGATGAACTTCAAAGCTTCATCGTATTCGTTGGAATCCGCCAAACTTTCGGCGATTCTCACAATCCCATTTGAGGATGCATCCGCGAAATCTTCGATGGATACACCATTCTCATCCATGTATTCCATCAATTCTAAATATGAGATCGGCATGTAGGAATACGATGGTATCTTCTCACCCAACTTTTCTTCCATCTTCATAACCTTTTTCAGTTCATCGTGGATTTCTTTCAGGTTCGATACATTCAACAACATCATTTGAGAATCATCTTCGTAGAACAACCTTCTAATTATCAAAACGAAAGGTGTGAGATCATCGACAGTAAAAGTTTCATCCCCGATTTCGATGTTGAAAGTGTGCAAGATATCAACTCCCAAGGTATTATTCTCGGTATGTTAGCAAAACCCGGGATTGAATCCCGGGTCGAAAGATTCACCTTCTTCTCTTTCTTTCCATCGTTTTTCGATAATCCGCATGTTTCCGGTCACTTTCTCTCATGAATCTTGCAAGTTTTCTCTCGAAACTTTCCTTTTTTTGATTTTCTTCATTTCCGACGGGTTCAACTTTT
The DNA here is from genome assembly GCA_003641545.1 of Thermotoga sp. GTDB lineage: Bacteria > Thermotogota > Thermotogae > B21-G9 > B21-G9 > B21-G9. The sequence goes on along the minus strand of QNAU01000059.1, from coordinate 2,231 downwards.
GATTCATTGGGCAGGTCCTTCATGGATAGATCCAACTTCCCATCCTTCGTTCTCCCTATGACCTTCACTATGACTTCCTGACCGACCTTCAAATAATCCGAAATTCTCTTGACATAGTCCTTTGAAATCTTCGAAATATGAATCATGCCCCTTTCACCATTCTCCAGTTCGACGAAAGCTCCATATCGTGCTATACCAACGATCTTACCCTTCAAAACACCACCACCATTCTCAGAACTGTTCGATTCGTTCATGATGAATCTCTTATCTTCAAACCTCCTTCATCATGGGATGTTCTCACCGTATTTTCTCTTGAACTTCTCTATCCTACCTTCGGTATCGACGAACCTCATTGAACCACCCGTGTAAAATGGGTGGCACTTCGAACAGACATCGATCCTGAGATTATCCCTCGTTGACCAGATTTCATACTCTGCACCACACGCGCACTTGACCTTTATCAACTTCATCTCCGGATGTATTCCCTTCTTCATCTTTCAAACACCACCCCTTCTCTTTTTCCTCCTCTTCGATCACGGTTCGTTGATTATAGCAGAAATCATTTGATCGTCAAGACAACCTTTGATTCCTTGTCGTTGATGTATATAACATCGAGCAAGAGGTAGGATTCGGAACCCATCCCAGCGAACTTTTCAAGGATCTCCTTCAAATTCACGTAGATCCTTATCAACGTTCCCTCTTTCTTTGGAAGTGAGGAATACATGGGATCATCGATCAATTTGCCGGCTTTTTCCACCTTCGATTTGTAATCATCGGGTGGGAGATTCGTGACAATGATTTCTTCATCCTTAACAGCCATATACGCATCATCCAACTTGTAAGTATCTGGACCTACCTTTTCCTCATCTTTCATCAATTCTTCGATCTCACCTTTGGATCCAGACTTCAAACCAACCGAGAGGTTGAAATACGTATCGGTGGAACTCTGGCCAACGTCGAGTTCAAAATGGAATTCACCGTTGAATGTATCCAAGATCTTTTCGACCGTTTTCACTTCTTCTTCGGTCATCTTTTCTTTAACTTCGGGTATCTGCTCTAACACGTCCTTGTAGTACTCCTTCATTGAACCGTAGAAGTCTTCCACATTCCAAAGGGCGAAGACTTGTCCTGGGAATTTGATCTTCCCCTCGATCACCTCTATACCTTTGGGTTTCTCTGGAAGTTCAAATGGTGGTTCTCCCTCGTATTCACTCTTCGTTTCGAGGATTCCGAACAACTTCCCATCCCTCAGCTTGAGGTATCCGTAGGTTTCGGCTTTTTTCATCTTCACCGGGAAGTTCTTACCAAATTCCTCTTCGTATGCCTTACTAATCTTTTCAAAATCCGGTGGCTTTATGAACAACCTCCCCCACGCTTCTTCAGCCAGAAGTTTTGATATCATGTCCGGATACTTGTTCACGAGTTTCTCAGAACCAGAATAAGTTTCCTCCATCTTATCTATCAGATCCTTTTCAGTTGCCACCAGAACGTATTTTCCATGAACTTTGAGATAAACTCCCTTGATGTTGTAAACCCCATCCGATTTCTCGGTAGATATCTGGAAGAGTTTCAACATGAGATCTACGAGTTTTTGAACGTCCTCGAATTCCCCAAGGACCACACCTATGGGGTATTTTGAAAGCAGTTCTTCCATGTTCTTCATGTTCTCAGGATTCGCGGTGTCCATGGATTTGATAAGTTCATCGTATGAGAAGTTGGAGAATATCACCATATCCTTTGACAACAACTTCATCACTTCCATCGGATCCTCTACTTCACTCGAGGATCCGAGCTGTTGGATGTTCATGCTTATCATGAACTCCAATCCCATGCTCTGAAGCAGGAAATTGAAGAAAGGAACTTCTTTGAGTTTTTCATAGTTCTGGGAATTGTTTTCGAGGTAAAGGAAGAACCCAGAATCAGCCGGAACGAAATCCAACACGTTGGAAAAGGCAATCAGCGATAAAATCAAGATTGCAAAAGAAAATACGATTTTTCTCATGATCATCAAATGCACCTCCTTGAACTTGTGATTTCATTATACCCCATAATTCTATCGCACAACAAGATGATTCAACTTGAACCTCATTTCCAACCCTCACTCAGATACGATTAGTATATTCTCGAAACCTCCAAAAGATCCACATTCATACCAACTCTGACCAATTTCGACGATTCTCCCCATTCTCTCCACGATCCCAACTCCTGTTTTCTCGAGATGCAATTCCATG
>QNAU01000058.1 GCA_003641545.1 Thermotoga sp. | reverse complement strand
GATTCACTCAAAGAACTCGGGTGTGAGCATGACATAGTGATGACCCTATCATTCGTTCAGCTGGCTGTGATACCGAAGTTGAAGATAACGGATAAAGGACTCGTGGATGTTGAGAATCAGAGATTCGTTGATCTTTTCACCTGAGGGGGGAAAACCATGAAAAAGGTTTCCCTTTTGGTTTTGATCATCCTGATGATTTCGATGGTTGCGATGAGTTTCACATCTGCGAAATCCAAACCCTTGGGAAAGGTTGGAAGGAGCAGAAATCCCGTACGCTGGATGATGGGAGAACACAAGATCAAGGTTCTCAAGGATTTGGATTACTCGGGAGAGAACGACAGATACAGGATGCTGGATCTATATCTACCGATTGGGGTCGAATCTCCTCCTTTGGTAGTGTTCATACACGGTGGGGCATTCGTGTCGGGTGATAAGAACAGGGGAAAACCTTATTGTTCCCTCTTCGCATCCTGGGGTTTCGCATGTGCCAGCGTGAATTACAGATTATCGCCGAGATACAAATGGCCAACCCACATAGAGGATGTGAAACAATCCGTGAGATGGCTCGTCAAAAATTCGAAAAAATATGGAATCGATGCGAGTAAGATAGTTGCCATGGGAACATCGGCTGGTGGACATCTTGCATCCATGCTTGGTTTGATGAACACCGATGAATACAAGATAGTTGGTGTGATAGACATGTTCGGCCCAACATACATGGATGAATCGGAAGATGGAAAGACTCGCTTGATGATGAAGCTATTCGGTGTGGATTATAAGAAGAACAAGGAACTGGTTGAATCCTTCGTCGTTCTGAATTACGTCGATGAGAATGATCCGCCTTTTCTGATCGTACATGGAGAAAAGGATGAGGTTGTTCCGTTGAAACACTCTCTACTCCTCGAGGAAAAGTTGAAAAAGTTCGGTGTAGATGTGAAACTTGTGGTGGTTAAAAATGCTGGACATGGTTTGGTACCTGTGGATAGAGAAAAGGATGTGGAACCCTCTTTGAAGGAGATACTGAAGATGGAGATTGAATTTCTGAGAAGGAGATTGTGCTCGAAATGAATCGAACGAGATCGAGGTATCATTTCCGCGACAGGATAGAGATAGCATTCAAAAAGAGACTGAAGAAACTGTTCTTAACCCTTTTCATGATCATCGGTGTGTTCATAACGGGTGTCTTCGGATACATGGTCATAGAGGGATGGTCATTTTCAAAATCCGTCTTCATGACAGCCATCACCATATCCACCGTTGGATATGAACTTCCACAGGAATTGTCGACAGCCGGGCTGGTGTTCACTCTTTTCCTCATAGTTGCAGGTGTAAGCGTGGTTTTGTATGGGTTCACGAATCTGACCGCCTTCATAGTAGAGGGTGAGATGAAGGAATATTTTGAGAGGAGGAGGAGAATGAAGAAGATTTCCTCCATAAGGGATCACAGCGTGATAATAGGTGCGGGCAGGATAGGAAGATATGTCATTAGAGAGTTGATGGAAAATAGAAAACCTTTCGTGATAGTTGAGAAGGATGAGTCCACCATATTCGAACTTCAGAACGAGTTCGATGTGGATATGAACTACATCATAGGTGATGCAACCTCCGAAGATACACTGGTCATGGCTAACATTCCGATGGCAGATTCCTTGATCACGACCTTACCCGATGATTCGCAGAACGTTTTCACGATACTGACCGCGAGAACGATGAACCCAACGATAAAGATAATATCCATCATAAATGATTCGAGAAACACGAGTAAGCTCCTGTATGCGGGAGCGGATAACGTTATCTCACCGTATGAGATAGTGGGAACAAGAATAGCTGCGATGCTCCTGAGACCAAGCATAGTATCCTTTCTCGACGTCATAAATAGAACCGGTGGAAAGATGTTGAGGATAGATGCGGTTCCGGTTCCATCGAACTCACCCATCGTTGGTTTGACACTCGAAAAAACTCAGATCCCGCAGAAGACGGGATTGATAGTCATAGCGATGAGAAAAAGGGGTGAACTGATTTTCAATCCCAAAAGTGATACTAAAATAGATGGTGGAGATGAGCTGATAGTTTTGGGTGAGGTTGAAAAACTTGAGAATCTTGCCAAGCTCGTTAAAGGAGAAACGTTGAACGATGGTGGCAAATGATTCAAGGAGGGATGGACCTTGGAAGTGAGAATAAAGGCTGAGAATCTGACGAAGAGATTCGGGGATTTCGAAGCGGTCAAGAATCTGAATTTACGGATATTTTCGGGGGAGATATACGGATTCCTCGGACCAAACGGTGCGGGAAAGACGACAACCGTGAAGATGCTGACGGGCATGTTGAGGCCAACGACTGGAAGGGTGGAAATACTCGGACTCGACATGGCGAAACATGAAATCGAGATCAAGAGAAGGATAGGAATCGTCCATGAAGAACCAAAGTTGTATGCGAATCTCAAGGGGTACGAATTCCTGAATTTCATATCCGAAGTTTACAACATCGAAGAGGACAAGAGGATAGAAGAACTGTGTGAAGCCTTCTCAGTCGATTACTTGGACAGATACATTTCGGATATGTCGCATGGTATGAAGCAGAAATTGATTCTTGTGAGTGTCCTCATGAGAAAACCTGATGTTCTCTTTCTCGATGAACCCTTGATCGGTTTGGATGCGCGTTCTGCGAGGATATTGAAAGGACTCTTGAAAAAATACGCGAGTGAAGGTGTGACCGTCTTCATGACCACCCACATCCTCGAGATAGCTGAGAAGATGTGCGACAGAATTGGAATAATTCACAAGGGACAGCTCATAGCGGAGGGAACTCTGGAAGAGTTGAGAATGAAGGTCGAATCAGGTTCGACGCTCGAGGATCTTTTCCTCCAACTCACAGGGGAAAAGGAAGGAATAGAGGAGGTAATAAGGGAACTATGAGAAATCTAAGGATACTTCTCAAATACGGTCTTAAGGGAACATCGACCATACAGTATGGTAAATCTTCCAAGAGAGGCCGTATGAACCCATTGCTGGGGGCAGCGATGAGCTTTGGCTTCCTCGGTTTTATGGTTTTCACATACATCTCCTCGATACTTTCAAAATTGAAAGATGTTTACGTTGGGGAAATAAACATGGCTGAATTTTTCACTGGATTGTGGTCTCTGTATATAACGGTGATGTTCTTCATGACCTTCATCCCGTATCTGGTATATTCATTCTTCAAAAACGAGGAGATAGAATTTCTCCTCTCACTACCCGTTGAGAGATGGGAGATAATATTCTATCAATCGATAATCACATTCGTGAACCAGGCTTTCATCATAGCCTTCAACATATTCACGCTGACCGCCTATGCAAAGGTGATGGGTTATCCAATCTACATCGCGATGATTTCCTCCATCCTCCACGTTTTTGCGTGTTTTCTTCTCGCGATGTTGGTCGCCATCGTCTTGAAAGGATTCATGGGAGCAACCACATCGAAGAGAATGAGTTTCATAGTGAACCTGTCGATGATAGTCGTCTTCATCCTCTTGGGGCAGTTCTCGGAAAAAGCTGAGAACGTTGAGAAATTCCTGATGAAGCTGGAAAGAACCTCGAAATTTCTATTCTCACCTTTCAACATACTGTCATTTCAAATCTTCAGTCTCGAAAACCCCCTGTTTCTTTTGCCCATGATATGCGTGATTCTAATCGTATTCCCGTTGCTCAATTCTCTATCCAGGAATATGAGTTTTGAGATGAACATCTCTGGAAAATCGGGAAAGAGGAGAGTTGGAAGAAAGGAAATGGGTGGTGGGTTGATAAAAAATCCAGTGTATCTCAAGGATTTCAAATCCTTCATACGGCAGGAACAGATAAGTTTCATGTTTCTTTATCCATTTCTCTTTTCCCTGTTGATGGGTATCTTCGCTTTTTCAAATGTCCTCGGTTCCATGATGATCTTCATAGTGATCTCTTCGTTCTACACCGCTCTTATCTCAGCCTTCCTCCTATCTTTGGAATTTCAAAGTTGGCCCTTTCCCAAATCTCTACCGTTGAATGATTCCGAGATGATCCTGCCCAAGGTGATGATACCCACGGTTTTGAACACCTTGTCCTTCAGTGGCATACTCCTCATATTCAGGATCCTTGGAAGGGTAAGTTCGATCGACATGATCTTGATACCGGTGCTGTTCCTTCTTGAGTTTTTCTCCGCCTGTCTCGGCGTGAGGGAGTTCATGAAAAATCCAGTTAGGGGAGGCATTGTTAACATAAACAGAGCCCTTGGATTCGTCAAAGTCATCATGATAGAAGGTATAACCATCGGTTTGGCGGTGGTGACAACTATTCCATTGTATTTCATGCTTCATGGTGAAAGAATCTTTAAATCCGAATTTTGGGATACCATGGGAAAAGTGGCGGGATTCGTTGGAATATCAATCGCCATAATTTTGTCTCGACGCCTCTTCGTTTCAACACTCCGTGAGTACAGAACGGCTGAATGAATGTGGTAGAATCATCTCGAAGTTGATCCCATCGATGGGGGGAGAACGAAGGATGAGAAAGATAAATCCTGAGGATTTTCCAACGATATGTAGTTTCGATCTCGGAGGAAATGAGATATACGCTGGCAGTTCCAGAATGAGTGTTTTGGTTTTAAATCCCGGGGATGCTTCATCGAAGATCACATGCGATTTCCAAGTGCACCTTGTGGTTCTGGAGGGGAAGATCTCGTTGGTATCCGACGACAGATCCATTGATTTGAAGCAAGGTTGTTTGGCTTCGATGTTGCCGGGGAAAGATTATAGAATACGAAATGAACACCCCGAAAAATCTCGCGTTCTTTTGATCCAGGATGATCCACTGTGGGTTCTGAGGAAAAGAAGGAGCGTGAGGAAGTATTCGAAACTTTCCGTTCCAAAAAGTTTGGTGGAGAAAATATTGAATCTGTCAAGATTGGCTCCAAGTGCTGGAAACATTCAACCTTGGAGAATATTCGCAGTTTCAGATCAATCCCTGAAAGATGCACTTGCAGAATCGGCTTATGGACAGAGTTTTCTGAGGGACGCACCGTGGGTGATAGTCGTATGTGCGGTTCCGAGAGAGAGTGAGAGAGAGTATGGCTCAAGAGGAAGGGATCTGTATTCAATACAGGACACGTCTGCTTTGACGACATACATAATGTTGATCGCGAAAGCCTACGGTTTGGATACCTGCTGGGTTGGAGCGTTCAACGATGAAAAAGTATCCAGGGTGCTGAACCTTCCGAACGATGTCAAGCCGGTTTCCATGATTCCGATGGGATACGGTGAAAAAGAACCTGATACACCCCCTCGAAAACCCCTCGATTCCATCCTGAAATTCCTGTGATCCTTCTGGAGATGATGAGATGAGGATCTTCCTGACCGGTCCGAGAGGGGTGGGAAAATCAACGGTGCTGAACAGGGTTCTGGACGAGTTGAAAAACGATTTTCGACTGATCGGTTATAAGACCAAGAAAATGCCGAGAGGGGTTATGTTCAAGTCATACGATGGATCAAGAATTTGGATAGGAATAATGATCAACGGGAAGATGAAACCGATCGTTGAGAACATAGAAACTATGGCAAAGTTGATGGATAATTTCAAGGCAAGCGATGATTCCCTCCTTTTCATAGATGAGATAGGATTTCTGGAGGAAAATGTCCAGGCATTTCATGAGAGTCTGGAAAAACTGGTCGATAGATTCAGGAGGATAATAGGGATCGTCCGGGAGGGTATGGTGGAAAAATACGATTTTCTTTTGAAATACAGCTCTTCAAGGCTGATAGAAGTGACGGTTGAAAATAGAAATCAGATCGTCGATGATTTGGTGAAAGTCTTTCGATACGGGGTATCTTCAATTTTTCCTCAATAGAAAGTATAATCGGGATGGGTGCGTTTGCACCGACAATATCAAAATGGGGGGATCTTGATGGCAGATGGGAAGAGCATATTTGAGATGGCTCTTGAACAATTCGACAGAGCCGCTAAAATCATGAACCTTGAAGAGGATCTGGCAGAGGTTCTGAGAAGGCCAAAGAGAACTTTGATAGTGGAGTTTCCCGTGGTGATGGACGATGGAAAGATCAAGGTCTTCACGGGTTACAGGGTGCAACACAACGTCGCGAGGGGGCCAGCCAAAGGTGGTATAAGGTATCATCCGAACACCAACTTGGATGAAGTGAAGGCTCTCGCATTCTGGATGACTTGGAAGACAGCCGTCATGAACTTGCCATACGGTGGAGGTAAAGGTGGAGTCAAGGTGGATCCCAAGAAACTATCACGGGGTGAACTTGAGAGACTTTCAAGAAGATATTTTTCGGAGATTCAGGTGATCATAGGACCACACAACGACATTCCTGCACCTGATGTGAACACGAATCCCCAGGTGATGGCATGGTACATGGATACCTACAGCATGAATGTTGGATACACCGCACTTGGTATCGTGACGGGTAAACCCGTGGATCTCGGTGGATCGAGGGGGAGGGAGGAAGCGACCGGAAGAGGTGTGAAAGTCTGCACAGAACTTGCACTGAAGGAGAAGGGAATGGATCCAAGAAAGGCGAGTGTCGCGGTTCAAGGATTCGGAAATGTTGGACGGTTCAGCGCCCTCTTGATAGCCAAAGAACTGGGAAGCACCATAGTGGCTGTGAGTGACAGCAGGGGAGGTATATACAATCCATCCGGTTTCGATGTCGAGGATCTCATAAGGCACAAACTGGAGAATGGAACGGTGGTAACTTATCCAAAAGGTGATAAGATAACCAACGAAGAGTTACTCGAACTCGACGTGGATGTGTTGGTTCCTGCTGCCCTTGAGAATGCCATAAATGAGTCCAACGTTGACAAAATCAGGGCAAAGATAATAGTCGAAGGGGCGAATGGTCCTTTGACACCGGAGGCGGATGAGGTTTTGAACAAGAAAGGTGTGTTCGTCGTTCCAGACATACTGGCGAACGCCGGAGGAGTCACGGTATCCTACTTCGAATGGGTTCAGGACCTTCAAGCCTTCTTCTGGAAGACAGATCAAATAAGAGAAGCGTTGGAGGATATGATGAAAAACGCCTTCAGCGATATAATGAAGATAAAGGAGAAATACAACACGGACATGAGAACGGCAGCCTACATACTCGCGATAGCGAGAGTCGCGGATGCGACGAGAAAACGTGGGATCTATCCGTGATCTTCTACCACACGGTCCGGTGGGAACCGCCGGACCGCATTCATGAGGTGAAAAAAGTTGAAGGATTTTGAAGGATTTCTCGGCGAGAAGATGAACTTAGCCAACCTTCCAACCCCTATCAGGTCATTGGAAAATGTGAAGAAGACGTGGGGCTTCGAAGAGTTCCTCATGAAGGAGGATTACCTGACCGGTTTTCTTGAAAGCGGAAACAAGGTGAGGAAACTCGAGTATCTCTTCAAAGATGCCTTCCTCAACGAAGCCAACATGGTTTTCACATGTGGTGGAGTGCAGTCCAACCATGCGAGGGCAACCGCTGTTGTGGCAAGAAAGTTGGGAATAGAACCAGTCCTGTTTTTGAGAGTCGATGAGAAACCCGATCTTTACAAGGGAAACCTCCTTATTGATTTTTTGATCGATTCCAAAGTTCATTACATCTCATCGAAAGAGTATGAGAGGATCGACGAGATCTTCAACCTGTGGAAAGAAAGATACGAGAGAGAGGGATACAAAGTTTACCTCATCCCGGAGGGTGGTTCCAACGAGATCGGAGTATTCGGGTACATGAACGCAGTT
>QNAU01000057.1 GCA_003641545.1 Thermotoga sp. | reverse complement strand
TCTATGGACCAGCTCTTGTTGGTTTCAAGGTAGAAACCGTGTTTTATCCCTCCAATCAGATCCTCCAATTCATGCTTTCCAGGTAGAAGATCGATGCTGGTCATCCTTATGAGGGGAATGTAATTCCAGCTCTGTGCTCTCATCGTGCCGTTCGATCTCATACCCAGCTTCCTCGCAGTTTCCCTTGACATAAGGTATCCAACGAATATCCCATCCTTTATTATGTATGTTCTACTTGCCTTGACACCTTCATCATCGTAACCGAAGGATCCGAGAGCCATGGGATTCGTGGCATCCGCAACTATGTTCACAATTTCACTTCCGTATCTGAATTTTCCAAGTTTGTCAAGCGTGAGGAAACTACCTCCTGCAAAACTTATCTCGCTTCCCATGACTCTGTCCAATTCGACCGGATGACCACAGGATTCATGTATCTGAAGCGCCATCTGAGATCCATCCACGATGACGTCAAACTCACCTACGGGTATCTCGGGAGCCAGAAGAATCTCCCGCGCTTCCTCCGCCACCTTCCTTGCATTTTCCAAAAATTTCATCTCCTCTATGAATTCCCAACCCCTGTTGGCGTGATCACCACCGAAACTACTCGGATAGGATCTAACCTGGAAATCATCCTCTCCCATCGCGTAGGCGAACAAGCCACCACCTGACTGGACGATCCTCTGGTGAATCATCGAGCCTTCGGTCGAAGCGAACAGCTTGTCGATTTTATGGAACTCCATCCTACCCTCCGCTCTCGATATTCCCTTGACTTTCATCATCTCCTCCGTCGATAGTATCAACAACTCCATCTTTTTCTCCTTCGGTATTTCAAATGGATCCACCTCGCAAGGGGAGAAGTATTCATCTTCGTGGGTCTCATTTCCCGCAAGTTCAACCTTATCTTTTGACAGAAGACCACTGATCCTTGCGATCTCTATGGATTTCTTCACCGCTGAGAAGATACCATCCAAACTCAGATCGTTGGTCGAAGCGAAACCCCAGGATCCATCCTCAAGGACCCTGATACCTATTCCGCTTTCGGAGTTGATCTCATAACTCTTCAACGTCCCGTTCTCAACCTCGATGGTCTCATACTCGATCTCTTCGAAACGAACATCGGCGTATTCTATCCTACCTTTCAGATAATCCACGACCCGTAGAATGACATCTTTCAAGCTCATCCCCTCCTTTTGGATCCACCGGTTTTGAAATCTCCCACGAGATCGTTGGAAAAATTTAATTTGAAGCACACACCGCATAGATGACATTTCCCGGTTCTGCAATCTGGCGTAATTTCTCCCTTTTTCGCCTTTTCGTATTCCCTCACGAGGAAATCCCTGTCCAACCCGAGATCTATGTGATCCCACGGAAGAGGTTCTTTCGGGTCCTTCTCTTCCAAGTATTTCCTCGGATTCACACCCACACTTTCGAACGCATCCATCCAATTCTCGAATTTGAACCCTTCGTTCCAATCGTCGAAGATGGATCCTCTCTCGTATGCCTTCAAGATCACCTCTCCAATCCTGCAATCCCCCATGGAGAGAACTCCCTCTATCATACTGCGTCTCGGATCATGTATGTGAAGTTTGGCAAACCTTCTCATACCCTTCAGAATCCTCATCTTTCTGTAGGCTTCCTCCAAGGTTATCATCCTGGAAAACTGAAACGGTGTATGTGGTTTTGGAACGAAAACTGACACGCTAACATTCACCTCCCTGAATCGGAACTCTCTCTTGATCCTGCCCACCATATTCACCATCTCGATGAGATCCTCATCCTCTTCGAATGGAAGACCAATCATGAAGTAAAGTTTCACCCTCTTCCAACCTCTCAGAGCCATGTTCTCCAGTGTCTCGTATATATCCTCATCCTCTATTCCTTTGTTCACCAGATTTCTCAATCTTTGAGTCCCCGCTTCTATGGCAAAGGTCAACCCTGTTTTTCTCACCCTGCTTATCTTATCCGCTATTTCGAGATCGAAGGTTCCCATCCTCGTGGATGGAAGAGAGAGGGCTATTTTCCTTCTCTCTAATTCAGGCAAAATCGAATCGAGCAGTTCCACAATCTTCGTGTAGTCACTCGAACTCAGGGATAAAAGCGATATTTCGTCGAACCCTGTCGATTCGATGAGTTCGATCACCGATTCCTTCAGATCATTTATCTCCCTCTCCCTGACAGGTCTGTAGAAGATACCCGCATGACAGAATCTACATCCCCTGGTGCATCCCCTCATTATCTCGACCATTCCCCTGTCGTGTATCATCTCGATATTCGGAACGATCTGCTTGGAGATGTTCCTCAACCTTCTGAAATTCACGATCCTCTTGCTCACTTTTTCTTTCACCCAGGGATACTTCGGAATTCTGACCCCACGTTCGTCAACATCGTAGAAATTCGGAACGTATATTCCATCCAGCTTTGAAAGTTCGCGCAGAATATCGAATCTGCTCGCCCCTCGGGATTTCATGTTCATCAGAATCTCGGCAATCTCCACAACGACATCCTCACCCTCACCTATCACGAACAGATCCACGAAATCTGCCACGGGTTCCGGATTGGATGTGCACGGTCCACCCGCCACGACGAGGGGAAACGGGGACTTTCTCTCGGATGAGAGTATGGGTATTCCTGAGAGTTCAAGCCCCATGATGAGGTTGGTGTAGGACAGTTCGTATTCCAGCGATACGCCGACAACGTCGAATTCACCGAGTGGGGTGAAACTCTCCAAAGAAAATAGAGGGATTTTTGATCTTCTCATCTCCTCCAGCATATCAAACCATGGTAGAAAAGCCCTCTCCGCATGGACACCTTCCATGGAGTTGAGTATGTCGTATATTATCTTCAACCCAAGGTTGGACATTCCCGATTCATAGATGTCGGGAAATAGAAGAGCAACTCTGAGTTTCACTCTTTCAGGATCCTTTTTGATTGAATTCCATTCTCCTCCAACGTATCTGGCAGGTTTTGAAACTCTGTGGAGAACATTCGATCTGTTCAACCAGGATAGAATATTTCGTCCATCCAACGTATTTCACTTCCCTCATGCTTCATTCAAAATGGCTTTTTTCACCTTCATGGAGAATCCAGCGGGATCCTTCGGTGCGTATCCCGAGAATCTCATCTTGAACCTCCCAACTTTCAATACCACCTCACTTGTTTCATCTTCCACCATGTTGGATATCAAATCATCCACATCGGTTTCGTCGATCTTCCTTTCAAATTCCAACACAAGTTTCAACTTGTTCAGGTTGAATACACTTTCGAGATCTTTCTCCCCAAAAATCAGGATGTAATCACCTTCCTGCAGAATTTCCGATATCTCGTTCCTCAGGACGGTTTTTCCGTCGAGGAAAAACTTACCCTCTCCGATCTTCATCACCTTCACCTTCGTGAAACCGGGATTGCCAAGGAATCCTTCGAGAACACTCGTGATTCCAATCGCGGGGAGATTCAGATCGAACAGAGAAGGTGAAAAACCGAGGCTTTCAAATTCGAACAGCACCTTCTCCATTGGATCGTGTTTCACACTCTTTTCCTTCTTCCTCCTTTCATTTCTTTCCTTGATTATGCTTCCAAACAAAGCCTCCTGGATCTCGCTCATATCCTCCGCTTTCCCATCGTATATCTCCTTAACTTTCCTGAGAATCTCCGATCTCGGTTCGGATGACAGAGAATCGAAAGCCCCGGACCGAACCAAATTCATCATTTGATCATGGTTTAGAAATTCCCCCAGTCTTCCCACTGCATCCCTCAGATCCTCGAACTTTCCAAATCTTTCCCTCTCCTTTACAATCTTCGATCCGATCGATCTTCCGATCCCCTTGATGAATCCGAAACCGAGTATCAATTTGTTCTCGACACTTCTCACTCCCACATCACTTTCGTTGATATCGGGAGGGGATACTTTCAATCCGAAGAGGGGAGCTTCCGACATGAGCTCTTCCAGCTTCTCGTGATCACCGGCGTTGTAGTTGAATGCCATCTTGAAAAAGAGGGAAGGATAGTTGGCTTTGAAGTAAGCGGACCAGTACGATATGTGAGAATAAGCCACACTGTGGGATTTGTTGAAGGCATAATTCGAGAAATTCATCACGATGTCGAAGATCTCATTCGCTTTTTGTTCATCGTATCCTCTCTTCATCAACCCGTCTATGAACTTCTCCCTGTAAGCTTCCATTTTCTCCGGATCCTTCTTGGATATGGCTCTTCTGAATTCATCCGCCTGCGTCGGGGTAAAACCACATAACTCCATTGAAATCCTCATGATCTGTTCCTGAAACACCGGAATACCACTGGTCTCCTCGAGCATCTCGAACATGAACTCACCTTCAGTTTTTCTTCTACTTTTCAGAAAATCACTCACCAAATTTGACTGTATCGGTCCAGGTCTGTTGAGTGCTATCATTATGGATATGTCGTCTATGTTCCTCGGTTTCATCATGATAGCTAATTTTCTTGCAAATGGTGCTTCCATCTGGAATATCGAGGTTGTTAAACCCTTCGAAAAGATCTCGTAAGTCTTCTCGTCGTCGAGTGGTATGTCCATGGGATCGGAGATTCCCACCTCATCGAGCATGTTCCTTATGAAACTCAAGGTTCTCAATCCGAGAACGTCTATCTTAACTATTCCCATCTTCTCGAGATCTCCCATATCGAATTGAGAGATGAGGGAGGACTCCTCAAGGAAAACGGGTATCTTATCCATCAGATCCGTTCCAGAGATGATCACCCCAGCTGCGTGAATGGAAAGGTGATGAGGTATACCCTCCAATTTCTTAGCCAGATCTAAGATCTCATGATCTTTCACCCTTCCTGAAAGAATCCCATCCGCGGTTTTCCTGTCGAGATCACGAATCCTGATTATCTCCCTCAACGCCAGTTTTTCTCCCATCGTTCCAAATGTGACTATCTGCATGAACCTCCACTTTCCGAATCTTTCACCCAGTTTCTTGAGTAGCATCTGCCTCTCATCATCTTGAACATCTATGTCTATATCCGGAAAATCTGTTCTGTATTCGTTGAGAAACCTTTCAAAGATGAGATCGTATTTCAAAGGATCTATCTTCGTTATACCGAGAGCATACGAGACAATCGAACCAACCGCTGAACCCCTTCCAGGACCAACCATCATACCGAGGGATCTCGCGGTATCGATTATTTCCTTCACACAGAGAAAGTAACTCTCCAGATTCCTCGACATTATCAGATTCAACTCTCTTTCCGCCCTTTCCTTCACCTTCGAAGGCAACGGTTCTCCATAAATCCTCTTCAGACCTCTGTAAACCTCCATTCTGAGGAATTCCGAATCATTCTCGCTGAACTTGGGAAATTCGAATGGGATCTCCAGCTCAAATTCATCGATCTCGTTCGCTATCCTCACCGTGTTTTCGATTTCCCTTCCAAAATGCGAGAATCTTCTGAAGATCTCATCCATCGATTGGAATGGGAAACCGTGAACATTCCTTGCCCCAATCTTCCTGAGTGTATCGAAGATCTCACGTTCACCCTCCATGAACCTCACATCGAAATACAACACAACGGGAATTCCATAACTTTCAGCAAGTTCCATCCTTTTCGAGCTTTCCAAATCTTCTTCACCAGTTGGAGATACCGTCAGGTAGACATCCTTCAATTTCAACAGATTCTCGAATTCAGATGATTTCCCATCCATGAACCGTCCATCCTTGAGAAGTAAGACATTTTCATCGAGGAGCTCGATGAACTCTTCAAATTTCAAATCACCCGTTTGATTCAAGTTGTTCAGCTTTATGAGATTCCTGTATCCTTTCAGATTCTTAGACAGTACCACGAACCTTCCGAAGGATGTTTCGATATCCAAACCAAGTATGGGTTTTATTCCGCGGGATCGTGCCAGTTCTTTGAACTTGAGATGGCTGGAAAAATTCTCATCCACCAAACCAACCGCTCGATAACCATACTCGATGGATCTTTTCACCAAATCTTCGAGTCTTATCGAGGATGACAGGATGGAATAGACACTATGAACCCCGAGGGGAATGTATTCCCGCATGATTCTACAGGTGAAGGATCCTTTTATTTTCTCCTTTTGCCATCGAAAGTTTCTTCATAATCTCGTTCTCTTCAAATTTCCTGAGGACATCCTCTATCTTCTTCTCCCTGACGACGACAGCTGTGAATACTTCGATCACCCTCGTGATGTTCGGACCGAATCTTCTCGATACGAGAAAATCCACTCCTTCCTTTCCCAGCAGATCGATGATCTTTTTGGCTTTCTCCGGATCACCGTGTTTCCTATCCTCCCGTTCGATCGAATCTTTCGTGGTGTTCTCAATTCTTTTCAGATGGGTGAACCCATCCTCCGTGAAGTCGTATATCTCGTAGAAATTGGCATCACCAAAATGCCTGTCGATTAGATTTTTACCATCATCAGTTGCGAAGGCAACTCTGAATCTGAAGAAATCCATGCAAAGTATCCCCCCTCATCATTCTCTATCGTGCATCTCACCGCTCTTCCAGATGTTGTAAACTGCGTTCAGAAAAGGTATGAACTCCTCGGTAGCCTTGAGATTTCCCTCCTTCGTTGGATGATTATCACTTCCGGAATAATAATAAAGCTCGTTTGGATGTTCTGGATCCACCGGGTTGGCTGAAACTATGTGAACGATCCTTCCATCCTCAACATGATGATGGTTGTTCGGATCGGTCAAAATGTTGTAGAAATCGAAAACCGCGACGTTCTTCAGTTCGTAATCCTTGAGCCACCCGTTCGGGCTGACGAGCCAGTTGCACAATTCTCTGGTCAGCTCATTGTTCTGTATGTGAATCATCGGGGGAGGAGTTATGAGTATGAAGAGTTTATCCGGATGTTGTGAGAAATACGCAAGAAGTGAATTGTAAATTTCCTTCTCATCCTCTATACTGTCACCGACATAACTGTTGTTGTAGCATGACTTGAACATGATGATCGTGTTTTCACCACCGGGGTTGGGAATTCTATTCTCGTAATTCGGATGTTCCTCGTTCGCATACACGGATGGCATGACGACATCGTTGAACCAGTAGGGCCAGTCCTCCGTATCCGTGTGATCTCCCATGACATCGTAGTGTGCCTCCGGTGGATGATCATCCCATCCATAATAACACTCAGTCACGTAATAATTGTTCTCGTTCAACCTCTTCCCGAGTTCACCGTTGTTATCCACGAGCCAGTTTCTTCCACAACTGTGGTGTATGAAAACCAACTTGATCGTCTCGGCTGGAGGGGATGTGTCAACATTTTCAGCTATGACGGTGATTTGATCGCCATTCCAATTCGTTCCATTCGAACCACACGAAACGATGAAAAGGATGAAGAGAATCGGTAGCAAACAAACGGGAAGGATTCTCCACCATCTCACCGATTCTCCCAAAATACTCAACCTCCCTTTGGTATCTGAAGGTGATCTGCTCAGGAATCATTATACTCAATTCGGTAAATTCTTCCAATAAGAAAATATGTTGGTTACGTCAGGAAAATGCTGTAAAATTGCTCTGTGTTCCATCGCAAGGATCATTTAGAAACTGATGTGTAATTTCCACGGTTCTGAATTCCATTCACGAGGTTGTGATGATGTTGAGATGAAAGATGAAATTACACACCATCCGATGATTCCAACAACTTCCTTATCGCTTTCCCATGCAATTTAGTGTGCGGTGTTATTCTGCCATTTATGGGATCGTAATACAGTATCTCAAGTTCCACCAGCTTTCTCACCATCTTTATCTTCTCTTCTTCCTCCTCCACTCTTCCTCTATCCAAAACTTCTTTC
>QNAU01000056.1 GCA_003641545.1 Thermotoga sp. | reverse complement strand
GGTGAGATATTCAGCATATGCGTTGCATCTGCCCTTCTGGATGCCGTAAATCCCTGTGCATTCAACGTTCTCCTCGTTTTTCTCACCCTCATGGTTTTGAACATAGGTGTGAGAAGGAAGGTTCTACAATCCGGCTTGGCATTCACAGTGGCAACCTTCGTTGTGTATTACCTGATGGGACTTGGCCTTTTGAACGTCATAGAGGGACTGCAGTGGATAAAGTACGTTCTCTACGGATTCGCCCTTTGGATAGGCTCGATGGAGATGATAAACGGGTTGAGGGGAAAAGAGTGGTCTCCAATTCCAGCGAAATGGAAAGACAGGGTTTCCAGAGGATTGGAAATGATACTTTCGCCCCTGGGGGCTCTGCTGATAGGTGGATTCGTTGGTGTCGTTCTTCTGCCATGCACATCGGGACCCTACGTTGTCGCACTTTCGGCACTCTGCGGTGTGAAGGGATTCATGAGATACACGATTCTCACCATCTACAACCTGATATTCGTCTTCCCGTTCATAGCTTTGACACTGCTGGTTGCGTTCGGATTGAGAACTTCAAAGTTGAAAAAATTCAAAAGTAAGGTCGGCAGGGTGGTGGAAATACTCACGGGTGGAGCCTTAGTCGGACTGGTGATTGTTTCGCTCATCTTCGGTTTTTGAACCGTTGTAAAGCGTGTATTCGAATTTGTAATTCTTTCCACATCTCAAGAGTGTGTATGGATAAAGGAATGCATATTCGAATATTAGAAATGCGGTCGTTAAAAAAGAATCTATGAACGCATCCAGCATATTCTTCCTTCCAACCAGCACGTTCATCACCAATGAAAAACTCATCACCGTGAGGATGAGATCCAATCCGATTTGATTCAAAATGTTCAACCTGAATGGTGAGATGAGAAAGTTGAGTATCATCGCGGAAAGGACATTCTGGAGAACAAAACTCGAGGTTCCGTCGAGATGAGATTGCATTATGGAACCTCTCAACCATCTGTATCTTTGTTTCAAAAGCTCCAGAAAATTCATCGGGGGCAATTCATGAACTTGAAGTGTTCCAGATTGATAAACCCTCGCGTTCAGTTTTTTGAAGATTTCAAGGAGTTTCGTATCCTCACTGTGGCATATCGCTGGGTATTCAACCTTCTCCGCGATCTTTCTCCTGACTATGAATCCAGATCCCTTGAAGACGGGAAAGTTCATCATCAAGAGACCATCACTCACAAGCTCATCTCCATCGGTGATCCGTGATATGAAAGACCCCTCGACTCGATTTCTCCTGACGAAGTGAAAGACATCCACCTTCTTTTCATTCATGAACGAGATCGCCTTTCGCAGGTCCTCACCTTTCACATTCGTTTCGTGATCCAGCACGAGTATCCATTCGAACTTCTCCTCCTTCACCGCTTTCTCGAACGCGAATCCTTTGGGATGAAGGAAACGGCCATCCTTCCTCAATCTTCTCACCTTCAGGTTTTCATTTCTTCTGGATAACTCCTTCACCATCTCGAATGTTCCATCCTCGGATCCGTCGTCGTAGACAAGAATTCTTGCTTTCACACTGTCCAACAAATTTCTGAGATTTCTCTCCAAGGTCATCTTGGCATTTTTGACGGTTATCAGTATCAGAAGATCATTTAGCTTCACTTCGTCCATCTTCATCCTCGAGAGGACCTTCGATTCCTCCCTAAGACGATGCCCAAGTATCAGGAAGAAAACGATGAAGGAACTTAGAAATACCAACGTTGGATGAAGATACATCGACTCGATCTTTATATCAACCTTGTATCCAAACCATACCATGAAGGTCACCATGACGAGATACGCGATTTTCACCCCGCGATGTGTTCACACCTCCTTCACCGATCCCTGAGTCAAGCCCTGTATGATGAATCTTTGAGCGAACGCGAAAACCAGCATCGTTGGAAGAAGTGCAACGACCAAACCGGCGGAAAGAACGTTCCATTTTATCCCCGCCTTGGATATGAAAGAATAAAGAGCAACTGGAACGGTCATCTTTCTATCGGAATTCAAAAATAGAACTGCTGTGAAAAGTTCATTCCATGTGTTCACGAAGGAGAAACTGAAGACAGCCGATATTCCTGGAAGCATGAGTGGAACGGTTATTCTAAACAGAGCGGATACCTCGGAACATCCATCGATCATGGCAGCCTCCTCGAGCGATCTTGGTATCCTCAAGAAGAAGCCCCTCGCCATTATAGTGCTGAAGGATGCGCCTATACCCATGTAAACAATGGTTATCCCTGTGAGCTTATCTATCAAACCAAGTTTCGAGAACATGGAATACTGGGGGATCATTATCAGATACGATGGGATCATTTGAGCGAAGAAGAGCGCCAAAATGAGGAGTTTTTTGAATTTGAATTTTTTCCTCGCGAGGACATAACCACTCAGCAGAGCAAAGTAGGTCGATACGATCGATGCGGTCATGGAAACCATGACACTGTTTTTGAAATATACCCCAAAGTTTGCGAATGAGAACAGATATCTGTAAGCTTCGAGAGTCGGTTCTCGAGGAAAGTATCTCACCGGGAATGTGTAAACTTCATCCGCTGGTTTTATGGATGTCAGGAATATCCATACGAGCGGAAACACCGAAAAGATCAGAAAGATGGACAACAGGATCAACCTGATGATTTTGATGTAGAATTTCTCCCTCAAATTTCGAACTCCCCCTTGGATGTGATTTTCAAATAGAAAGTTGTGTAGATGAAAAGTATCGAGAGTATTATCACCCCGACCGCAGATGATTTACTGAAGTTCGATTCGTAATAGGCGATATTTATCATGTAGACTGATAGTATGTTCGTGCTGTCCGCTGGGCCTCCCCTCGTCATTCCGTAGATTATATCTGGAAAGTTCATCACCCATATTATTCTGAGAAGGATCGTGTTAACTATGGTTGGTTTTATGTATGGGATTACTATCTTGAAGAGTTTCGCGATGCTGTTCGCACCATCTATATCTGCCGATTCGAGAAGGGATCTCGGTATCGATTGAAGTGCTGCAAGGATCATTATCGCGAAGAATGGTATTCCATACCACACGTTCACAAGAATCACGGAAAACAGGGCTTTTTTCGGATCCGATAGGAAGTTGATGTTGTTCCTTATGATGTGCAGTTTCATGAGAAGATCGTTCACAACACCGAATTGACCGTTCAAGAGCCATGACCAGACGAGACCTATGGCGAAACCTGACAATGCCCAAGGGTAGAAAACCAAACCGGAATATATCCCTCTTCCCCTGAAAGGTTTCCACATCAGGAGAGCCAAGGAAAATCCGAGAAGGAATTGAAACAACACGGAGAAGAGAATCCAGAATATCGTGTTCTTCACTATCTCGGGAAAAACGGGATCTTCGAATACTTCGATGTAATTGTCGAATCCGATGAATTCTATTCTGTTGAACGTGAAGACAGTGTAATTCTGGAATGATAAGATTATTCCTTTCAAAGTGGGGTAGAAACTCAAGATCCCCACCAAGCCCAGGGTGGGGATCATGAGGGAGAAAATAAAGAGAAACCTTTTGAGCCTCATCTTCAAACTTTATTTCAACCCTGCCTTCTTCCAAAAATCAGCCCATTTTTTCAGGACTTCATCTATGCTCATCTTTCCGAGCAGGACCTTCTGCATGGTCTTCTCATGAAGATTGTTCCACTCGCCCCATTTCTCATTCGCGAGAGGGTATGCGGTGAATTGGTAGATCTCAGGATGATTGAACATGTACTTCCAACCGTAGAAGAATTCACTGTTGAAATATGGATCCATGTCGTAAACCCTCTTGTCCACCGGAAGTGCTCCGTATTCCTTACACCAGTATGCGTTTACCTCAGGACTGTTGAAGTACTTTATGAATTCCCAGGCGAGATCCTTGTGTTTCGAATAACTCGTTATACCCCATCCAGCGAATCCAAATGTTGGATAAGCTTTTCCAGACGGTCCAACGGGTAGGGGAGCTATTCCGAATTTTTCCTTCGGCAGGGTATCCTTCAAGAGTCCCAACGTGTCGGGATCCTGGTAAAGTAGAGGAGTTATACCTGAAGCGAATGCGTTGACTTGCTCATCGAAACCCCAATTTATGGAATCCCTTGGAGCGGTGTCTCTGTAGAGTTTCACGTACATTTCGAGCCCCTTCTTCGCTCTCGGATCTTCGAATATCAGCTTTCCATCTTTCGTGAGATACATGTTGCTCGGATCTATGTCATCAAAGTATGAGGTCATTATCAGGTCTATGAACGCGGTTGGGAAGCCTTTACCTCTGAAATCGAAACCGTATTGATTCTTGGAAGGATCGGTGATATTCTTAGCCATCTCGTACATTTCCTCGACGGTCTTGGGTGGTTCTTTATAACCGTATTTCTCCAGTATGTCCTTTCTGTAGAAGAGGGCTTTAACGTAGACTGCGTTTGGTATCAGATAGGCTGTTCCTTTGTATATCCTCGCGGAATCGAGAACACCCGGCAGGAGATACTTCTTATCCTCCCACTTGGCTATGTAAGGTTCCAAATTCTCGAGTTTACCCATACTCGCAAGTGAGCTCAGGGACCAGTCTCCAACTTCGACTATGTCCAGCGGTTGATTCGTGCTCACCATGAGATAGATCTTCTGATATGCAGTTTCATAAGGTGGGGATATGAGGTTGATCTTCACACCGGGATGCATTTTTTCAAAGTCGCTTATTATCTTCTCCAGAACCTTGGTTCTCAACGGGCTCGTGAAAACCTGAATCATGTTGAGCGTTATTTCTTCGGCGATGAGAAAGGAGAACAGAAAGATCAGCAAAGAAAGAACCAAAAATCTCAATTTCATGTGAATTCCTCCTTTCAGAGAATCTTTTCCGTGGAAAAGAAGGGGAGCCATTCCCCTCCCATGAAGATCATTTCGCCTTCAAGACGACGTCGAGAGAATCACCCGCTGGTACTGTCACCTCCACTCTGACTTTAGCCCTGTAGTCGTCGATCTTCTTCACCTCCACGATTTTTGGCTGGATCTTGGCGGGTTTGACCTGCCTTCCCCAACTCACATAGGTTGCTGAAACCTCATATCCATTCTCAGAATAGGGCATGATGAAGGTCAAACCTCTGAGGGTTCTTGGATAAGCCGTCCTGTTGGCGACTATGGCGATCGCTTCGTCGTTGACACCATCGTTCCCCTTCACGTATTTAACGCTGTAGCTGAATGGGACGACCAGTTCGTAAGACACATCATCGCCGTTGACCGTCACGATCATGTAGGCGAAGATTCCAAGTGCCCCAGCTGGCACGTGCAGATCAAAATGATAACCCTTCGCATGTCCACCATGATCGAATCTTGGATCGAACGTGACCTTGTCATATGGCTTTCCTCCCGCATTCACACCGTATCCTCCGGAAACAGGTGTGTATATTGGAGCTCCTCCTCCACCGAGGGTGAAGAACAAGGTATCCCCGATCTTTCTAACGTATGTTAGGTGTTCATGTCCGGCAAAGTAGGCGTCGACATCGTTCGAAGTCAGGAGTTCCACGAAGGTATCCCTGTTTTCCTTGTTGTCAAAAGATTTGGTGTGTTTGAAGGCAAAATCCGGCGTTAACGCGGAGAAGGCGGGAACATGCCCAACAACGAATTTGTGAGTGCTTGGTTTTTTCAAGACTTCCTTAGTCCAATCCACCATCCCGAGAGTGTGCAAACCATCGTTGGCGTTGTAAAATCCATATTTTTGACCCTTTTGAAGCAGGGAAGAAGGAAAGTTCATGTTCAACATGATGAAGTGAGAGTTACCGTATTCGAAATCGTAATACAGTTTTTCACCGAAAAGTTTCCTGTACAGATTCGCTATCTCCTCGCTCGGCTTCAATTCGTGATTTCCTGGAACGAAGAGAAAATCAACATCCGGAGCGTATGTGTAGAGTAATTTGAGAAAGCTTGAGAACTCTTCCTTAGCTTGATCCAACGTATCCGTATATCCAACTATCATGTCTCCCGTGTGTATGACAAAATCCGGATGTATGAGGGATATCTCCTGAAGTATCCTCGAGAGAAGATCGTCCGGCATGGGTCTCGAGGGTGAAGTCGGTCTGCTGTCACCGAAGATGATGAATGTGAAACTATCCTTCCCAACTCCCTTTGTAGCCCATTTCCCCACATCATCGCTTTTGATCACCTTGGAAAACACTGACACGATCAAAAGCACGATGAGGATGAAAGAAATAACCTTTTTCACGTCGACCACCTCCCGGTGATGATATCGAATGGATTGAAATTCAATCTATAACACCACTGGAATTATAACATTCCGAAAAAAATTTCTCATCCAGGTTCATATCGGATTGGAAGTTGGAGAGTTCCACACCAAATTTGGTATGATTTTAACCAAGAATGAATCAGAGGGTGGGATGATGGGAAGAAAGATAGCGGAGATGACGCCAAAATTTTTCATCTTTGGATTCGGAGAAAGATGCGGGAAAATTGGAAGGGAGATATTCGAGTTCCTGGAGATGGGAATTTCCGGTGTCGTCCTATTTCAAAGGAACTGTTCAGACCCAATTCAACTTTGGTCCACCTTGAGAAATCTCGTGGAATTCTCCAACAGAAAATTGATGATCGCGGTGGATCAGGAAGGAGGAGAAGCATCGCATCTGAGGGATGGGTTCACCATCGGCATTTCAGCGATGGGAATCAGAGCGGGAAACGATCCGGAATACGCGAGAAGGCAGGCAGAGGTATTCTCGAAGGAGCTTTCAACTGTCGGTGTGAACACCATCTTCGCTCCTGTTCTCGATGTGAATCTCCCCGGCAATCCGGTCATAGGGATCAGATCATTCTCAGATTCACCGGATGATGTGGTGGTCTATTCCTCGAAATTCATAGAGGGGTTGAAAAAGGGAAAACTGAAGATATGCGTCAAACATTTCCCCGGACATGGACCAACCAGAGTCGATAGCCATGAAAATCTGCCCAGAGTTTGGTTGAAGAAGGAAGATTACATTAAGAACCATATCTCCATTTTCAAAAGAGTTCTCGATGCGGTTGGATACGACATGGTCATGACTGCCCACGTTCTTCATCCGGAGTTCGATGAAAAGCCTGGAACACTTTCAAAAGTGTTTTTAACGGATATTCTGAGAAATGAATTCGGATTCGATGGTGTGATCATAACGGATTGCTTGGAGATGAAGGCGATGAGTGAGGTGTATGGAATAGAGAAAGCAACGGTTGAATCCTTCAAAGCGGGAGCGGATCTGATACTTCTGAGTCATACACCCGAGTATCAGATGAGAGCCATCTCTGCGTTGAGGGATGCGGTGGAAAATCATGAGATCCCTGAAAGCAAGGTGAAGAAAAGCTTGGAAAGGCTGGAAGAATTTATTGAGACTCTGCCGGAATTCCCTCATGATGTGACGGCAGTCTTAAATTTGAAAGAGAATGTTCATTTCGAAGATGAGATCTCGAGAAGATCCATCTTCCATGTGTCGAGATGCGGGGATGAACTACCCCAACTCGATGGGGAAGATAAGTTCGTGATGATCTGTTTCAACGTTGAAAACAACCTCCTGAACATGATACTGAAGGAGATGAAAAGCAGAGATCTGAGACCTGTGCTGATCCAACCCGATCCGGAAAAGGTGGTGGAGATGGATCACGAATTTCTGATGGCGAACATCGCTCTGATCTTCACCCTTGTCAGATCGGAGCAGGATGTCAAAAGATTCAAAAACATGGTTCACAGGATAGTTGAGATGAAACGAAATGTCATCCACGTGTCTCTGAAGAATCCCTACGATCTTTTGGAATATGAATTCG
>QNAU01000055.1 GCA_003641545.1 Thermotoga sp. | reverse complement strand
CATTTGTGCAACAAAGAACATGAGGTTCGCCACGATCATGAGAAAACCAACTTTGGCTTCTCCAACTCCAAGTTCTTTCAAAAAGACCGTTCTGTAGATCCAGTTGAAGGACATGGAAAGAAAGAAGAACAGGTAGAACAGAGAATAGAATGACTCCTCAGATTTCACTCCCCATGTTTTCAAATGATTCTCCGAATTCATCGTCTTCTCCTTTCCGTTTCTTCTTCAGTTTTTCAAATCTCACGAGAAAATCGTCTATCTCTTTCTTCAAGCTTTCCATGCTCATCGCAGTGTTCATCAGTCTCAACCATCCCTTCGAAGTCAGCCAGTAAACCTTCCTCGCGGGTCCCTGATCCCCGAGTTCCCACCTTGACTCTATGTATCCCTGCATCTCTAATAAATTCAAAAGTCTGTAAACCGTCCCCATGTTACCCATACCCGGTAGACTGAATCCCATGTTCCTCAATCTCGAAACTATATCGTAACCGTGGGATGGTTTCTCGGCTATCAACAGGAGGATGTGATTTTCAAGCCACCAGCTCATCCTCATCTTTCCGAATCTTCCGCGCATTCCATCACTCCCGATCATATGGAAAGAATCTCTTCCATCGGTCTGTGCCTGAACTGAAAAGCTTCCGCAACGTGTGTAGAATCTATCCTTTCCACACCGTCGAGATCGGCAATCGTTCTCGACAATTTCAAAATCTTATCCATTCCCCTTCCAGACAGTTTGAAACTTCTCACCCCTCGTTCGAACATTCTCTCAGCTTCACCCGTCAATCCGCAGTATTTTCTTATCTGCTTGGAATTCATCTTCGAGTTGAAATTCACCTTCTCCTTTCTGAACCTGTCTTTTTGCATTTCCCAAGCTCTCATCACTCTCATCCTGATCTCCCTTGAACTTTCGGATTGAACTCGGGATCTGTATTCCTCATACTCGATACTCCTCAACTCGACGAACACATCTATCCTGTCAAGTATCGGTCCTGATATCTTCTTGTTGTATCTGTAAATATCGTACGGAGTGCACCTGCACTGTATCTTCGGATCACCAAAATGACCACATGGGCAGGGATTCTGTGCCCCGACGAACATGAAGGATGCAGGATACGTGACGCTCATCCTCGCTCTCGATATTGTCACCTCGCCATCCTCCATGGGTTGTCTCAGTGCCTCCAACACATCCCTCCTGAATTCCGGTAACTCGTCCAAGAAGAGGATACCGTTGTGGGCTAAGCTTATCTCGCCGGGTTTTGGATCGTTACCACCTCCAATTATCGAAACCGCGGATGACGTGTGATGTGGACTTCTGAAAGGTCTTCTCGTCACTATGGGGTTTTTCTCATCCACGAGACCGACCACACTGTATATCTTCGTGACCTCCAGCATCTCCTTCTCGGTCATGGGTGGAAGGATGGTCGGTATCCTGCGTGCTATCATGCTCTTTCCAGATCCGGGAGGACCTTTCATGAGAAGGTTGTGCATCCCCGCCGCCGCGATCTCCGCCGCCCTTCTCGCCATCAACTGTCCCTTCACCTCAGAAAAATCCAATTCATAATCTTCACGACGCGTAGAATCCACTTCGATCGGTTTCAGAGGTTCCTTCACGGTGTCGCCGTTCAAGAAGGTGATCGTGTCGATCAGATTCTCCACCGAGTATATTTCCAACCCTTCCGTCATGAAGACCTCATTCTCGTTGCCCTTTGGAATCAACACCTTCAAGTCGAACATCTTCTTCTCCTTCAGATACAGAAGGATCGGTAGAACACCTTTCACCGGTTTTACCGACCCATCCAATCCGAGTTCTCCGATCGCGAACACCTTCGACATATCCCTTTTGATGATACCCACAGTTCTCATGATACCCAGAGCTATTGGGAGATCGAGCAGGGAACCTTCCTTTCTCAGATCACCAGGCGCGAGGTTCACAACCATTTTCCCGGTTGGAAGATCGTATCCACTGTTTCTGACCGCACTCTTTATCCTCTTCTTGCTCTCCTTGACCGCGGTATCACCGAGTCCCACGATGTCTATGTCGTGAATTATGGATCTTTTATCGTGATCCACCTCCACATCTATCAAATGTGGATTCAGCCCAATTATGGTGCAACTCTTCAACTTGGAATACCTCACGTGGATCACCTCAGAACTTTTCCGCGAAATGACAGGCGACGAAGTGACCTTCCTCAATTTCGATCAGATCGGGTTCCTCTTCCTTACAGATGTCTTTCGCAAATGGACATCTCGTGTGGAACCTGCATCCACTTGGAGGATTTATCGGACTCGGCACATCTCCTTTGAGGATGATCTTTTCCCTTCTAACTTCCGGATCGGGTATCGGTATGGCTGACATCAATGCCTTCGTGTAGGGATGCAGAGGATTGTCGAAAAGCTTCTTCTTGTCAGCCAATTCCACTATCTTCCCCAAATACATCACCGCAACCTTATCACTTATATGCTTTATGACGTTCAACGCATGGGATATGAATATATATGTCAACTTGAACTCTGACTGCAAATCCTTCAGCAGATTCAATATCTGTGCTTGAATCGATACATCCAATGCAGAAACAGCTTCGTCGCATATTATCAACTCTGGGTTTACAGCCAATGCCCTCGCTATACCTATCCTCTGTCTCTGTCCACCACTGAATTCATGCGGGAACCTGTTCATGTGATCCGGTGAGAGACCAACCTTTTTGAGAAGATCCGCAACTCTGTCCGTGAGTTCGGAACCACTCGCAAGTTTGTGAGTTCTTATTCCCTCCGCTATTATGTTTTTGACCCGCATCCTTGGATTCAGCGAACTGTATGGATCCTGAAATATTATCTGAACCTTCTGTCTGAGTTTCCTCAACCTTTCCCCCTTTGCGCTGAACATGTCTATATCCCTGAAATAAACCTTTCCACCCATCGGTTCATACAACCTGAGTATCGTCATGCCCACAGTCGTCTTACCACATCCAGATTCTCCGACCAATCCCAAGGTTTCACCTTCGTAAACGTCGAAAGAAACGCCATCTACAGCTTTGACCCAGGCAACAATTCTCTTGAACACGCCAGCTCTTATTGGGAAATACTTGACGAGGTTTTCCACCCTCAGTATCCTGTTTTTACCATCTTTTTCTCTCATACCGCATCACCGATTCTTCTTATTTTTTTAACCTTTTCGAGCTCTTCCCAATTCCAACACGCGATGAGGTGATCCTTCTCAACTTCGATTATTTCAGGCTCCTCGCTTCTACATCTATCCGTTGCGAATTCACACCTTGGATGGAATTTACATCCAGGGGGGAAGTTCAAAGCATCCGGAACGATACCAGGTATCGGTTTCAACTTTTCCTGTTCCACATCGAGCCTCGGGATGGAATTCATCAAACCCCAGGTGTAGGGATGCTTTGGATCCTTGAAAAGCGTTTTAACATCGGCGTATTCAACGATCTTTCCCGCATACATGACCGCAACCCTGTCAGCCATCTCCGCTATGACACCGAGATCGTGTGTTATCATGATGATCGACATTCCGAATTCCTTCTGGAGTTCCTTCATCAGCTCGAGTATCTGTGCCTGTATGGTGACGTCCAAAGCTGTCGTCGGTTCATCCGCTATGAGCAATTTTGGATGGCAGGATAGAGCCATCGCTATCATTGCTCTCTGTCTCATACCACCCGATAGTTCGTGTGGATACTCATCTATCCTCTTCTCAGGTTCCGGTATTCCAACCTTTCTGAGCATCTCTATAGCCTTTTTTCTTGCCTCATTCTTTCCAACTTTTTGATGAAGTATGATGGCTTCCATTATCTGATCACCCACCGTGTAAACCGGGTTCAGCGCAACCATGGGCTCCTGGAATATCATCGCTATATCGTTTCCCCTTATGTTTCTCATTTCCTCCTCACTCAGATCGAGTAGGTTCTTCCCTTCGAATATTATCTCTCCATCGACAATCCTTCCCTTCTCATCGAGAAGTCTCAGGATCGAGAGTGAGGTGACACTCTTGCCACAACCGGATTCACCGACCAGTCCCAGAGTTTCTCCCCTGTAAACCTCGAAGTTTACCCCATCGACTGCCTTCACCACACCATCCTCCGTGAAGAAATAGGTTTTCAAATTTTTCACCTGAAGCAGCACATCCTTCATTCTATCAACCCCTGAGTCTCGGATCGAATATATCCCTCAAGGCATCTCCAACCAGATTCCACGCCAGAACGAAAAGGACCATAGCAGTTCCCGGGAACACTATGGCGAACCACGATTTCTCGAAATCCGTCAGCCAGTTTCTGGAGTAGCTCAGCAGGGTCCCCCAATCTGCGTATCCCATCTCCGCTCCAAGACCGAGGAAACTCAGAGCAGCAGCGGTTATGACGAGTGATCCCATCCTCATGGATATCTGAACGATGACCGGGAATATGGTGTTGGGAAGTATGTGTTTCACTATTATGGCGAAATGTTTCACACCCAAGGCTTTCGCAGCAAGTATGAACTGCTCTTCCTTTACCTGAAGTATGTTTCCGCGGATCAGCCTCGCGGTTGCCATCCATCCGAATGTTATCATGGCTATCATAACCTTATCCAGCCCTTTACCGAGTATAGTCGTCAGAACCATTGCAGCGACCAGAAACGGGATCGACATGAATATGTCCGTTATCCTCATCAGAATCTCATCGACCCAACCACCGAAGTATCCAGCTATGGATCCAATTGTTATACCTATCAACGTGGATACACCGGCAACTATCAAACCGATCCTGAACGCAGTTCTCGTTCCCCAGATGACACCGTAGAATATATCCCTCTGCCCTATCACACCGAACGGATGCTGGGGCGATGGGGGTTTTGGTTCCAAACTCCACGTGGCTATCGGGATTCTATAAGGATTATCCGGATCCTGTGGTGGCGATATGACAGGTGCCAATATCGCCACAATTATGAAGAATATCAAGAGGATCAACCCCATGAGTGCGGTCGGATTTCTGAAAAATTTTTTCACGACTCTCTTCACTTCTTTTTTGACCACCACGACCACCTCATTTCAACCTTATCCTCGGATCTATTATCGCGTAGGACACATCGACGACGAGATTTCCAAGAACCAGAAGTAGAGAATAAAACAGTGCGCCACCTATTATCGACATGTAATCGAGCTGTGTCGCAGCGGTCGCCATGAATCTACCGAGTCCAGGCCTATTGAATACAGTTTCTATTATGACCGTTCCTGCGAGAAGGGCTATTATCATCTGCCCCGCGACCGTTGCGACGGGTATCAAGGCGTTCCTCTTGGCGTGCTTGTGTATGACGACATCCTCGGGAAGACCCTTGGATCGTGCGGTTCTTATGTATTCCTTCCTCAGAACTTCGAGCATGCTGGATCTGGTTATCCTAAGTATGTAAGCCCACCACAGATAAGCCAAGGTTATGACGGGTGCTATGAGATGTCTCAGTGCGTCGAGAAACACGTCGAACCTTCCGTTTATGAGGGAATCTATGGTCACCAATCCGGTGATCTTCATGAATTCCGCGGATCTGACGATCTCTTCCGATTCGTAGCTGAGATATCCTGGGGGGAACCAACCGAGTTTGGAATAGAATATCAGTATCATGAACAGACCGAAGACGAAATCCGGAAACGACCATCCAACGATGGCGAACACCCTCAGGAAATGATCGAGAAATCTGTTGTGATGTATGGCAGACACGACACCGAGCCATATACCGACGAAAACAACGGGAACGATAGCCCAAAGAGCGAGTTCTAAGGTGTAGGGAAATCTCGAAAGAATGGCATTCAGAACGGGTTGTTTTCCAACCAGCGACCAGCCGAGATCACCCTTGAGTATGTTTCCAACCCATTTGGCGTATTTCACCGGGAGGGGTTGATCCAACCCGTATTTCTTTATGATCCTCTCCGCGGCACCTGCGACCTTCTCAGATTCAGGTCCTCTTATGTAAACGCTGACGAGTTTATCCGGTCCCAAAAGTTCGAGCATCCCGAATATTATCAAACTGACTCCAAACAAAATGAGTGGCAGAAGTAAGAGTCTCCTTATTATGTATGAAACCACGATGACAACCTCCCTATTTCCCATATTTCCAGATCCGAAAGATGATTATATCATTGGAACTATCGAGAGCGAAAAACCATCATCCGAAAATGAGATTCACCAGATTGTGTAGCCTCCTCCTGAATACGAACATATCGTTCAGCGTTTTTCTCCTCTCCACGTGGGTTCTGTTGGATAGAAAGATGATGCATAGATCCTTCCTCGGATCAATGACCAAGAATGTGCCCGTGAATCCGGTGTGACCGAAAGCGTCATCGCTTGCCAACTCACCCATGAATCCCCCATCCTCCTTAACAGCCCATCCAAGTGCACGAAATCTACCGTTGAAATTTCTCCCTTTGATGAAGAACTTCTTCACCTCATCGTGAATCAATTCAGAACCTCTCAGAAAGATTCTGCAGAATTTGTATAGATCCTCGGCGGTGGAGAACAACCCAGCGTTTCCACTTATCCCACCGAGATGATACGCTATCTCATCGTCCGGTTCTCCCCTCAGGATCTTTCCTTCCCTTTCACAGGTTGGAGCCACATTCGATACATCCCCAGGTTTGAAGGAGGTCTTCTCCATGCTTAGGGGTTCAAAGATCCTTCTTTTGGTGAATTCATCGAATCTCATGTTCGTGATGATCTCCACGATTCTCATCAAGATCACGAAATTCAGACAGGAATAGATGACTTCTTCTCCAACCTTTCCCGTTGGATAAACGTTGAGAATGTGATCGAGAAGTTTCTCACCTTTCATGGTTTTCCAAGCATCCGTATAAGGAGGTAAACCGGATGTATGAGTTAGAAGGTGGAACACCTTTATCCGCTTCTTCAAGCCCACTTTGAATTCGTCGAGGAAATTCGATACATCATCGTAGACACTCAACTTTCCCTCCTCAACGAGGATCATCACCGCGGTTGTGGTTGCAACAACCTTCGTCAAACTTGCAAGGTCATAAATTGTGTCCTTGAATGCAGGCTCGATGTGAGGCTTCAAAGCTTTGTCGCCGAACGCCTCGTGATACATTATCCCATCTGAACTGCCGATCAAAAGAACACAGCCGGGGAAGATTTTCCTGTCTATACTTTCCAAGATCAACCTTTCCATTTCGCTCAACTTCACGATCATCATCTCTCATCCCTGAGCGATTATGATCTCCTCAACGATACCACATATTGCATGAAATAGAGTTATATGCATCTCTTGTATTCTTGGTGTGCTTGAACTTGGCACCTTCACAACTATATCACATATCTCTGCGAGTTTTCCGCCATCTTTTCCGGTGAAACCGATCGTGAATATACCCATCTTCTTGGCTTGTTCCACAGCCTCTATCACGTTCTTGGAGTTCCCGCTCGTGCTTATCGCTATCAAAATGTCCCCTTTTTTTCCAATCGCCTCAACCTGTCTCTTGAAGACATCGTCGAAGGAAAAATCGTTACCGATGGATGTCAAAATCGATGTGTTCACGGTCAAAGATACGGCTGACAATGCCTTCCTGATCTTTCTAAACTTTCCAACAAGTTCAGCGGCGAAGTGTTGAGCATCTGCCGCACTTCCACCGTTACCACACAACAATATCTTCCTTCCTCTCTTCAATGCGGATACTATTTCATCGATTATCTTGGAAACCGTTTCAATCAATTTCTTGTCCTTCATCATGCTCACTTTTACATTAACGCTTTCCTCGATCTCGCTTGTGATCCTATCAACTGTGGAATCCATGATCTATGTCCTCCCTCAAAGAAATTGAGTGATGGTTTTATTATACATCCCAACTTCTCATTGATATTGAAAAACAAGGAAAAAATTG
>QNAU01000054.1 GCA_003641545.1 Thermotoga sp. | reverse complement strand
CCGAGAATGGTACCATTGGCTTGACCGCAGGAACAACGGAATGTTATAATTATTCCGCTCGCGGCCGTAGCTCAATTGGTAGAGCATCGGCCTTCCAAGCCGAGGGTTGCGGGTTCGAGTCCCGTCGGCCGCTTTTGAGTGGGTGCGTAGCTCAGCGGGGGAGCGCTTCCTTGACGCGGAAGAGGTCGCAGGTTCAAATCCTGCCGCACCCACCATTTTTTATCTGTATTTGACCTTGAAGATCCATATTCCCAGCATTGTGGAAACCACCGAAAAGGCTCCCAAATATTCCACACTGTGAATTATCTCCCGAATACCGTAACCCAGGATCACTATTCTCCTCAAAGCCATGACCACTCTGGTGAGGGGTATCAGTGTCATCAGCTCTCCGAAATGATACGGCATGTTCTCTATGGGAAAAAAGACCCCGGAACCCATTATCATCAGGAAAGTCAAACTTGCAATGACAGTCAAACTCACTTCCGAAGATCTGGATAAAAGTGAGATGAGTATTCCAACACCAGCGTATGACAAGATTCCAAGAACCATGAGGGAGAGTATGAGAAGAGGATTCCGTATGTTAACGTGAAGCAAGAATCTTCCTCCCATAAGAAGTATGATCGTTTCAAAGATGCCGATCACCGTGTGAACCAGTATCTTTGCGAGTATCAAGCTCACACTGGATATCGACGACATTATCAACACATCCAGTGTTCCCTTCTCCTTCTCCCTCGTCATCGTGGTTCCAACACCTATCATTATCGTTAAAAGAGCCAGCAGACCGGTCAAACCTGGAACCATCAGAGCGGGATAGTTGAAGTTTCTCTCCGCTATTCCAACTACCTTCAATCCGGGTATGGGATGCTGAGGACTCTGTGTGAATTCTTCCATGACCTTCGGGTTTCTGACAAAAACAACGTATGCAAATTCCTCAAGAATGCTCTTCAGAACCCTGTAAACGTATATGCTGGTGTGGAGATTCTTCACACTTGGAATGTATTCAAGATCTATCTTCTTCCCTTTCAGAATTGCATCTGCGAAACCTTTTGGAATTACTATCACACCGTCTATATTTCCCTGGGAGAGTTCTTCCTCCATCTTATTCTTGTCTTCCATCAGCTTGAAATTCTCTCCCTTGAAGAAGGAAGAGACGAATTTTATGAACAGAGCGGATAGCGGAGAAGGATCGGAGTTGTAGAAAACGACCTTCACATTTTTCAGGAAAAAATTACCCGGGTCGAAGGAAAAGATGAAAAGCATGATGAACGGAATCATGACGATGGACACGAGAAAGATTCTACTTCGCAGTATCTGCTTCATCTCAATCTGAAACAGAACACCGAATCCCTTCAACTGCTTTCTCCCTTCCTTTCCTCTCCATGTGCACCACGTTCCCAATCCTCCACATTCACCATCTTCAAGGTTCTGCGTTTCGCATCTTCGAGGATTCTTTTCAGTCTCCTCACCTTTGGAGATTCATCATCAGGTAACTCCCTTTTCTCAAATTTTAAAAGAAGTTCATCTATCTCCTCATAACTCATGCCTATCGCGAACTCATCCGTTATTCCGGGTATCAGATCAGGTGATGGTGGCTTTTGGATGATTTTCTCGGGAACACCCAGAACCCTTGCCAGATCGAAAACCTGAGTTTTGTAAAGATGTATCAACGGTTCTAAATCTGCTGAGTCGTCACCCCACTTAACGTAGAACCCCAGAAGATATTCGGTCTTGTTCGTGGTGCCAACGACGGTGTAATTCAATCTTTCAGCCTCAAGATAGAGCATGCACATCCTGACCCTGTGTTTCACCCTGTAGTATGCAACCCCTTTGAGAAGTTCCTTCGAACCTTTCATGGACAGATCCAAGTTATACACATCTTCACCGCCAAACTCTTTCCACTTTGACAAAGCGTACTTTTTCTTCACACTGTATGGAACGAACCAACCTAAGAAAGATTGAAGTTTATAGACCCCCATCTTCCTCAGAATCGGAGTTATTGATACAACCTTGTATGGTATCTTGAAATGTTCACAGACGAGCTTGGCATCCTTCACGGTTTCGGGTGAGGAATCCCTCTCTGGGAGAATCAAAGCCCTCACCTTTCCGGGAAGAGCCAGAGATGACAAACCTGCAACGACCGCAGAATCCACACCACCACTGACTCCCACAACCGCTCCTTCAAAGCCGTATTCCTCAGTGAATTCCCTTATGAATCTCACCAGCCTTTCCTCTTCCCTCTCCATATCCATTCATTTCATCTCCCTCCGGATGTCATAAGAGCGACATCCGCCTCAGAACCTCATCTTTCCCGAGTACTTCGAGCACCGTCAGCAACTCTGGTCCCTCGGTTCTACCGGTGAGAATCAGTCTAAGTGCCATGTAGAAATCTCTTCTTTTCACCTTCGCCTTCTTCAAATATTCTTTGAATGCCGTTCGGATCCCCTCTTCGTTCCACTCCATCACCTTTTTCAGTTCTTCACGAAATCCTCTCAAACTCGATAACACATCTTCACCGTAATCGCTCAGATCAACCATCTTTGGAGGGATGAAGTAAAAATCTATCTTGGATGGTATTTCGGAGAGTTCATTCACGCCATTCCTGACCGATTCGACGACCTTCACCACCCATTCGAATTTCTCATCGAATTCCTCTTCCCTGAGATAACCCGCTTTTACGATGAATTTTTTGGCTCGCTCGGTTATCGTTCTTGGATCCAGATTTCTTATGTAGTAACCATTCATCCATTTCAATTTCCCCTCATCGTACATCGCCGGATTGGCACTGATCCTGTCGAGTGAGAATTTCTCTATCATCTCATCCAGATCCATTATCTCTTTCCCTTCCGGATGTGACCATCCGAGCAGAACGAGATAATTTATCATTGCTTCCGGCATGTATCCTCTGTCCCTGTATCCCTCTATGGAACTGACGTTGTGTCTCTTGCTGAGTTTCTTACCATCTGATCCCAGTATGGTGGAAACATGTGCAAATTTTGGAGGATTCCATCCGAGAGCTTCGTATATTGCGAGCTGTCTCAGGGTGTTTGACAGGTGGTCGTCTCCCCTTATGACATGCGTTATCTTCATGAAATGGTCATCCACGACACACGCAAAGTTGTAGGTCGGAAGACCGTTGCTTCTCATCAGGACGAAATCACCTATCGCCCCTTTTCTGAAGGTTATCTTTCCCCTTATCAGATCGTCGAACTCGTATTCCTTATCCTCGAATTCAAAGAAGATGGCTGGTCTCATCCTACCAATCCTATCCGGTGTGTTGAACTTCGTCAGCATATCGCGGTTGTATCTTGGAAGATTCCCGGAACGTATGAGATCCTCCCTCAGTTTTTCAATTTCTTCAGGTGTTGCGTAAACCTCATAAGCTTTTCCCAATTCCATGAGTTTTCTCACAACATCGTTGTATATGTCGAGTCTCTCACTCTGCCTGTATGGTCCATAATCTCCTCCAACATCCGGACCCTCATCCCATTCCATCTTCAACCATCTCAGAGAATCCATCAATCTTCTCTCATGTTCACGCGTGGAGCGTTCCAGGTCGGTATCTTCTATCCTCAATATGAACCTTCCACCTTTGTTTCTCGCAAACAAAAAATTGAATAGAGCGGTTCTCGCACCACCCACGTGAAGGTAACCTGTCGGGCTTGGGGCAAACCTCACCCTCACATCGTCCAAATGTATCACCTCGTCGGAGAATCGAATTTTTCAAGCTTTCCTTCGAGATACGCCTTGATGTTTTCCTCCACACTCCCGTTCTTTGCGAGATACACCGATATGCCCGATTCTCTCATGATCTCGTGGGCATTCGCGCCGACGTTGGAAGTTATCACGACCTTTACCCCTTTGGACGAGAGAAGTTGAACCACTCTTGGACCCATTCCATGCGCACTTGTGGCGGTATTCTCGATGAATTCGTAACTCCCTGTGTCTGTATCATACACGGCGAAGACCTCCGCCCTCGCGAATCTGTCATCCACATCGGAAGATGGATCCTTACCTTTTGTCGGGACACATATCTTCATGATCTCACCTCCATCTTTCTTCTCATCGAGTATTCCCCCACGGATTTGACGAAATGGACGAATATTGGATGAGGATTTCCAACCTTCGTCTTGAATTCTGGATGGAACTGAACCCCTATGAAGAATGGATGATCGTCGAGTTCGATGGCTTCCACGAACTGTGATCTTGCGGATATGGTCAACCTGTATCCTCCCTCCTTAGGTAGCTTGAACAGATGGGGAAATTTCCCATCGTTGATCTCATACCTGTGTCTGTGTCTTTCCTTGACGGTCTTGATTCCCCCGTATATCTCGTGCAATTTCGTTCCTTCCAGCAAAACCATCTCCTGAGCCCCCAGTCTCATGGTTCCACCTAATCTCATTATCCTCTTCTGATCTTCCATGAGATCCACGACGGGATGAGGTGTATCGGGATCGAATTCGGTGGAATTGGCTTGTGGGAGGTTGAAAACATTCCTCGCGAATTCTATGACCATCAACTGCATACCGAGACATATTCCGAGCAGAGGTTTCTTGTTTATCCTCGCGTATTCGATCACCCTCATCTTCCCCTCAACGCCTCTTTCACCGAAACCACCGGGGATTATGAAACCATCGTAATCATCGAGAAGTTCACCGAGCTCATCCGAACTCAAGTTCACCATCTTCTCAGAATCGAGAAGCACGGGTTTTTTGACACCGCAGAGAAATATCGATTCAACTATACTTTTATATGTATCGTCGTTGCCGAGATATTTTCCCACTAAAGCGATCCTCAGATTCCTGAATTTCTTGGGATAATCCCAGCTGAAATCATCGCTGACTTTCACACCGAGCCTCTCACCGACTATCCTGTGGAATCCCTTGGAGTGTAGATACTCGGGGATCTCGTATATGTTCTTCATATCGGGTAGGTTCCAAACCATCTCCCTCGGAACACCACACAACATCGATATCTTATCCATGGCACTTTCTCCAATCTCTGCCTCACTTCTTAAAACAAGCATATCGGGATTTATCCCAGTTCTTCTGAGTATCTGAACGGACTGCTGTGTTGGTTTGGTTTTGAACTCTCCCGTCGTCTTCAAATATGGAACGAAGGTCACGTGGGCAAACAGCGTGTTCTTCCCACCGATTTCGAAGGCAAACTCCCGAACCGCCTCCAGAAATATCTCACCTTCTATATCTCCAACAGTTCCCCCTATCTCAACAACCAGAACATCCCCTTTCATGCTCCTCAATCTTTCCTTTATTTCCTTGGTGACGTGTGGAACGACCTGAACCGTCGAACCGAGGTATTTCCCCTCCCTCTCCTTGTTTATGACTGACAGATACACCTGACCGGTTGTCAGATTGTTCTGCCTGCTGAAATCAACACCAAGGAATCTCTCGTAGTGTCCCAAATCCATATCGGCTTCGTAGCCATCTTCCGTCACGAAAACCTCTCCATGCTGGTTTGGATTCATCGTTCCAGCATCGACGTTGAGATACGGATCTATCTTCAAGATGTTCACATGCAAACCACTCTCCTTCAGAATTCTCGCCATCGATGCGCTGAATATTCCCTTACCTATTCCACTCAGCACCCCACCGGTCACGAAGACAAATTTATCCGGCATCCTTTACCACCTTTCCAAGATATTCCTTGATTTTCTTAGCCAGCTTTTCACTCCCGATGACCTCCTTTATCTCCTCAACACTGGATTCAGCTATTTTATTCAAACTCTTGAAAACCTCGAGAAGCTTCTTCTTCCTTTTCTTCCCTATACCCGGAATTTCCTCGAGCCTTGATATGACCAACCGCCTATCCCTCAACTTCGTATGAAGGGTGTTGGCAAACCTGTGGGCTTCATCCCTAACATGGATCAAAAGCCTCAACACATCGTCATCCATGGGTAAGTTGAACACATTTCCAAACTCATCGACCAGTTTCTCCTCGCCCTTCACTATACCCAAAACTTTACAGAGTTTTCCCGCCTTTTTCAACCCTTCCAGCGCGGATCTCACCTGTTGAATTCCTCCATCGATGAGGAGAAGATCCGGAACATCGTGTTTTGAGTATCTCCTCTGAACGGTCAGTTTTATGACCTCAAAATCATTCGGAACCTTTATCTCATCGAATCTGTATCTTCTGTATTCTCTCTTGTTCGGTCTTCCATCCTCGAAGACCACCACCGAGGAAACGGTGAGTATTCCATGCGTGTGCGATACGTCCATTCCCTCTATCCTGCGCGGTGTTCTGTCCATTCTCAGAAGATCCGCAAGTTTTCTCAAGGTTCTTTCAACATCCTCCATCATTTTGAACTCCTCTTCCCAATTCATTCGAGCCATCTCGAGTATTCTATTCTCCATCTCATCCTTGGGTGGGCCAATCCTAAATATCCCAAGCGCATTCTTAAGCAACCTTGCGGATGGATCGGATGGATCGAGATTCACTATCAGCTCATCTGGGGTGTCAAGTTTTCCTGTGCAGTAGAGTTGTTCTAAGAACTCTGAAATCTCTCCATCGAAATTGTAGCTCATCTTGCCCAGCATGAATCCATTTCGAATCTTCAAAACTACTCCGAGACCTTTCTCGAAATGGATGACATCCATTTTTCTGTCATCCGGTAGAACAATGTTCTGTGGTTTCAACAATTTCAATATCTTGTTCATCATATCCCTTATGGCTCCCGCTTTTTCGAATTCCAACAGATCCGCCATTCTTTTCATATCATCTCGCAATTTCTCGAGAACTTCATCTATATCTCCCTTAAGAAACCGTTTCAAATTCTCGATGGATTTCATGTATTCTTCTCTCGATATCTTTCCCGCACACGGTGCGG
Source organism: Thermotoga sp. (assembly GCA_003641545.1). GTDB lineage: Bacteria > Thermotogota > Thermotogae > B21-G9 > B21-G9 > B21-G9. Next base: position 1,077 of record QNAU01000054.1, on the reverse strand, counting down.
AGCATCTGCCGAGATGATACTCGAGACAAACTTTCCTTCTTCCACCATCTATCCTGATCGAACAGCTCCTGATCTTGAATATCTTGAAGGACAGATCCATCAACTCACGTGCGAAACCGATGTCGGAATAAGGACCGAAGTATTCCCCAGCTATGGATTTTTCCCTGACTAATTTCAAGTATGGGAAGGTGTCATCCACGATGACTATGAACGGATAAACACGAGTTTCCTTGAGCAGGGTGTTGTAGGGGGGTTTTTCTTCGAATATCATGTTCGCCTCAAGGAGAAGAGCCTCATTCTCGGAATTCACAACCACACAATCAACTTGCTTTGCTTCCTTCAGCATGGCTTTAATCTTGTCTGGCACGTTGGGGTTGAAGTAGGAGAGAACTCTTTTTCTGAGATTCTTAGCCTTTCCTATGTACAGCGGATCACCATTTGCATCTTTGAAGATGTACACACCCGGACGATTCGGGAATTTTTCAGCCTTTTTCCTCAGATCCGGATCCATAATTCTTCATTCCCTTCCAGAGTTTCTCCAACCTCTCCGCTATCTTCTTCTCTTTTCCTCTTTTCGTAGGTTTGTAGAAAATGATCCCTTTCAATCGATCCGGAAGATAATTGTCCCTCACGAACCCACCTTCGTAATCGTGCGCGTACTTGTAATCCTCACCGTATCCCATGGATTTCATCAAGCCCGTCACCGGATTTCTGAGCTTCAAAGGAACTGGTTCATTAGGAGTTTTCTTAGCTATTTCAACCGCCTTCTCGTAAGCCACATAGAGAGAGTTGCTCTTGGGGGCATATGACAAATACACCGTCGCCTCAGCCAACGCAGTCGTCGCTTCCGGCATCCCCGTGTAATACACCGCCTGGTAAGCTGAAACTGCGAGGAGAAGAGCCATTGGATCCGCAAGTCCTATATCTTCACTTGCACATCGTATGAGTCTTCTCGCTATGTAGAGAGGATCTTCACCAGCTTCCAGCATCCTCGCAAGATAATACAACGCCGCATCTGGATCACTCCCCCTGATGCTCTTCTGGAAAGCGGAGATCAGATCGTAATGTTCTTCCCCT
>QNAU01000053.1 GCA_003641545.1 Thermotoga sp. | reverse complement strand
TTTCTCATCTTCTCAGACCTGCAACTGTTCTCAACATGTCGTCCGCGGTTTGGATTGCTCTCGCGTTGAATTCGTAGGCTCTCTGTGCAGTTATCATGTTCACCATTTCTTTCACCACATCGACGTTGGACTTCTCCAAATAACCTTGATGTATGGGTCCGAAACCATCTTGGTTCGGGGTTCCCTCTATTGGATCACCCGATGCAGCCGTTGCGAGGAACAGATTGTTCCCGATACTCTTCAACCCTGCTGGATTCACGAACTTGACCAAGGTTATGTTTCCAAGGTTCTGAATGGTTCCATCTGGAAGCTCCGCGCTCACTATCCCATCCTGCGATACATTTATGGAAACCGCATTGCTCGGGATCACTATGTTTGGAACGAGAATGTTCCCGTTGCTGGTGACTATCTGACCACTGCTGTCTATCTTGAATGCTCCATCCCTCGTGTAGGCTATACTGCCATCCTGAAGTTGGATCTGGAAGAACCCATCACCACCTATCGCAAGATCGAGCGCGTTGCCCGTTTCGATCAGATTGCCGAGGGTGAATATGCGGGATGTTGCGGATTTTCTCACACCGAGTCCATAATACAATCCCGTTGGATATAGGGAACTTTGGGCAACCGGTATTCCGGCACTCTTCAGGTATTGGTATATAAGATCGTTGAATTCCGCTCTCACTCTCTTGTATCCGTTGGTGTCCACATTCGCCAGATTGTTACTTATGATGTCGAGTTTGAACTGCTGTGCCTCCATCCCAGTTGCCGCACTGTACAACGACGGCATCATCCCAGATCACCCCCGCATTCCTCCGACGGAATTCACAGCCCTGTCCAAGAGCTGATCTTCCGTCACGATAACCCTCTGTGAAATCTCAAAATGCCTCAAAGCGTTTATCATGCTTATCATCTCTTTGAAAACCTGAACATTCGAACTCTCAAGATATCCCCTCAGTATCTTCATCCTTCCCTTCGATATTTTCTCAGGCTTTCCGGATCTTTCAGTTTCTCGGAACAGTGAGTATCCTACCTTCTCAAGACCTTTCGGATCATCGAACCCAACTATTCCAAACCTGAAGATTCTCTTCCCTTCCCCATCGTGGACCCAACCTTCCTCATCCACAGTGTAATCTTCTCTCCAGAGTATCGGATTTCCTTCGTCATCCAAAACCTTCAAACCTTCGTTTGTCCTTAGATAACCGTCGTTGTCGAGCTTGAAATTGCCCGCCCGTGTGTAGAGAATTTCTCCGTCTTTCCCCATCACGGTGAAGAAACCTTCACCATCTATCGCAAAATCGAATTTCTCATCCGTTTCCACCATGTCACCTTGTTTCATGGAGAAATACACCCTATCCACGATGATCGCATGTTCCAATTTCCCGACCTTCCACAGAGGATGCGCCATCCCCTTCTTGTTCATCGCGTATACTCCCTTCATGAGGTATGTTTTGAAAACTGGGACATCCTTCTTGTATCCCACAGATTCAACATTCGCGAGATTGTTGCTTATCGAGTTGAGCTTTTCTTGGTCAATCAGCATCCCCATAGCAGCGGTGTATATGCCTCTCACCATACTGAATAACCTCCTCAAATTTCCATCAAGAATTTTCTTCGCAACGCTTTGTCTCTCAAGATGAGTTTTCCACCCTCCACAGAAACGATTGCTGGATCTTTGACCCTTTTCACCCTGAGATTGAATGTTTCCTCGACCATCCTCCTGACCCTTCTCAAAAAGCTCAAACCTCCGGATAGAATCACACACCCTCTCAAGACACTTCCCACCATTCCAACTGGTAGATCCTTCAATATCTTTCTCAATTTGAATATTTCATCCCTCAGAAAAAACTCGATCTCGTTTCCGAGTTCCCCCAGGTTCACCACAAATTTCACAGGCTTTCCCGACAGATCCACACCTTTCATGAATACTTCTTCTTCATCCGATATACTCTTTCCTAAGAACTTCTTCAACGCTTCGAGAGATTCGGGATCAATCCTCACGGATCTATCTCTTCTGATAAAATTCTCCACGAACCTTTCCACCTTGCTCCATCCCAGATCCGATACAATTACCTTCCTCACCCCTTGGAACGAGAGCAAACTCACCTCCGTCTTCTCGTATCCCATATCCATGATGATCCTCGCATCCACTTCATCCATCCTCAGTCCCGATCCTACGCATATTGAAATCGGATTCTGGATGAAGGAAGAACTCAGTCCCAACAACTGTGAAATCTTTCTCACAGATCTCAAATTTCCACCGAGTTGAGCTGGGAGGATGAAAATCATTCTTTTCCTAAGTTGGAATAACTCCAGTTTCTTCAGCATCTTTCTGATGTATTCAGCCATCAATTCGGCATCCATTATGTTTCCCTTTCTGATCGGCTTCACAAGTTCTATCTCTTCTTCTCCGAGTTCTCGAAATTTCGAAAGGGCTTTTTCTCCTATTTCAACCACCTTTCCCCGTTTCTTTGAGATGGCGATGAGGGTTCTATCCATCAGATTCGTATTCTTAGATACGCTGGAAAGGACCGTCTTCCAACTTCCCATATCAACCACAATCTTTGACATTCTTTCTCCTCTTCCATTTGGTCAAAACTCTCCTCACGAATTCATCCGCAGTGTTCTCCTCACGTGGTATGTGGGAGACATCGTAATTTCTGAATTTCGCCAGAAGATCTTTCACCGTATTTGCAACCTTCCTCAACTTTGAATTTCTGATACTGTATTCACCACTCATCTGTTTGACTATCAGCTCGCTGTCCGTCTCCACCTTTATCTCACACCTGGACGGATCCGTGAAATTCACGAGGTATTCCAAACCCTTCAAAAATCCCATGTATTCTGAAAAATTGTTCGTCCCAATCCCGATGTATTCCGAGTGAATGCAGAGAACATTCTCACACTCATCCATCACAATGTAGCAGAATGCCGAGGGACCGGGATTACCGCTCGAACCACCATCGAATCTGAGGATGAATTTCCGAAGTGGTGGTTCAGAACCTGATCTCAAAGTTCTCATATCCCTCACTTCTTCTCGGTTCGATTTCAACCCTGTCCACCCTCGCTAAGATTGGTCCCTTCTTGATTTCCTTGAGGAACAGCTCAAAATTCCTTTCATCCCCTTCGGCAACTATTTCGACCGAACCATCCACCAGATTCCTTACATACCCATTTATTCCGAATGTTCTCGCTCTTCTTCGAACGAAATCCCTGTATCCCACACCTTGAACTCTACCGTAAACCCTGATTCTATAACTGACCATCCTTCAATCCCTCCCGAGCTCAGAAAACTCCTCCATGTTTCATGAATTGATATATTATCATCCAAACACCTGTCAGAACCTTCGTGTATATTATCAAGCTCTGAAACGGCACGAGCCCACCGCTCACCACATTCCCAAAATTTCCAAAATGAAGGTCCACCTCGTGTTCCAACAGAGTCATGATTATCATGATCAGCAGAAGTATTCTTTCGATCCGATCCACCTTCAGATTCTCGAATCTTCTCTCCATTTCATTCACCCCGATGCTCATCCCTAAGAGCAGTATCGCAGTTCCTCCTGCAACTCCCGCGGAAAAACCGCCTCCTGGAGACAGATGTCCCGTCATCGCGAGATAGATGGATAGAATCATAGCGAGGAAAGCGAAACGTCTTGCCAAGAACTTGTAATTTTCATCCTCGATTTCCCTCAACTCAGTTTTGCCCGAAGAGTAGTAAACTTTGATCCCAAACACAGCCATAGAGAACACGATCACCTCGAACAGAGTATCGAAGACTCTGTTCTTCATGTAAATTGCGGAGACCATGTTGGGAATTCTCCCTTGCTCGAGCAGGATCTCCGTTTTCTCCATATCCCATTTCACCATCTTCAACTGCCCAAGATTCCACAGAATGAGTGTAACGATCACGAGATTGATGAACATGAAGATCACCATCATGAATTTCACATCGTTCACCTCTTGTTTTCGACTTTTTTCAATATTTCAGTCAGTTTCTTCATCAAATCCTTCTTCTTCTTTTCCCAATCCACCAATTTTCTCTCTCTGTATTCGTCGAAGTTGAAGTCCTCCAATTTCGTGATCGTGTCGAAAAGATCGATGGCATCATCGAAGTCGCATCTCCCAAGATAATCCCTGAAGAATCTGTTTATCTTCTTGATCCTGAGGTTCGATATGAACGGTGTTCCAACGAGTGTGGACAGTATCGCTCCATGCAGTCTCTCCGTCATGACGAATCTCGAAGTCATCACGGATTCCACGAGATCTTCGTGATTCATGAGTATCCTAACCTTGAACTTTTCTCTCAGATCTTCCTGCAGTTTTCTGTTGGTTCCATAATCCATGTTCGGGAAGAAAACCAAAAGATCGATCTCACTCACACCGATGGAAGCAAGGATCTTAGTGAAATCTTCCATATCCTTAGGAATTTTTCTCAGTATCATCGATATCTTTCCAGTGTTTCTGTTCATTTTTCTCGGTGTTTCCAACCTTTTCAAAACGAGAAGATCCACACTCAGAACCGCATTTTTCGAGATCATCCTGCAATATCTGTATGAAACCTCGTCTCTGAGTATGGGGTAAACATGCCGAGATGACAGAATCTTTCTCATCATCCATCTACTCAACTTCCTTCTCAGCGGTCCTATGCCATGACAGAGAAGGATAACATCTTTTCTGAGGATCAAAGCGGTGAAGACGATGAAGGAGTAATAGAGAAAACTCCTGAGGCTCGTTTCATCCTGAAATATCCCTCCCCCACCACCCACCACGAGATCGGATTTCAGAATGTTCAGGACTATTCCAGGAAGATTCAACCTGCTGACCTTGGGATTGTTCTCGAAAGGGTGGCTCTTCCTCGGCAAGAGTATGTGAATCTTCGGATCACCGCATATTTTTTTCAGAAGTTCGATCGAACAGGAGAGCAGGATCTCATCCCCAAAATTTCCATAACCGTAGTATCCAAACAGGAAGATTCTCAAAATATCACCTCAATTTTGAGAAGGAGAAGAAAAGAAACACAACGACGTAGAGAATGTAGAGGATGAAACCTACCATACCACTCCAGTTGAAGATCCTCTTTCCAAGTATCGCGACACCTATCACGGTCGTGAAGAGTGAGGTCAAGAGAACCAACCCAGCGGATACATCCTTTATCTTCTTTACATCCGTGTCCCTGATTCCCAGTGAATCCATCATGTATTCGATGATCGAGTTCAGAATCTCGGAGAACAGAACGAGAAAAATCGCGAGTGATATCCACAACATCTCATCGAATTTCAATTTGAGTTTAATGGACACGAACAAAACTATCAGGGCGATCACGAATTCAACTTTGAAATTCAACTCCTCAGAAAAAACCGTTCTCAATCCCACGAATGCATTTTTGAATCCATTGAGGAATTCCCTCATTCGAATCCCCTACCGAATTTTCTCATCATCACCTCTTCACGTATCTTGAATTTCCTATCAACCATCGAAAAACCGAGATCTATGGCTTTCTCGTTCAATTCATGGTATTTCGGATCAACCTTTTCCCTCATCGCCCTCTTGAGATCCTCGACATCTACCCAACCCGTGAGTTTGGCTATGACACCGAGCCCCGCCATGTTCGCCGGTGTTGAACTTCCCAACTTTTCCTTCACAGTTCGGGTTATCGGTATTCTGACGATCTTCCTCGTCACCCCGAACAACATTCTTGGAAGCTTTTCCACATAAGTCGTGTCAACTATCAAGATACCGTTGTTCCTCAGGAAAGAGTGGAACACATCCAAAGCTTTTTGGTGCATCATGTAAAGCAGATCGTAGTGCGATACTTTGAAGTAATCCATCCTCTTATCACAGAACAAAACATCCGCATACGTTATCCCGCCTCTCACCTGGGCACCATAGGATTGAGTTTGTATCACCCATTTTCCCTTCATGACCAAAGCGGATGCTAAAATGATCGACATCAGGACATTTCCCTGTCCCCCTATTCCACCTATCCTTATCGAATATGGATCATACGTCTCAAACTCCACCCTCAAAGTTCACCCCCGCCTCAACCTTTTCTTTCGTCAATCTTGATTTCAGTTCGGAGTAAAGTTCGGTGTACTCTTTCTTATCCATCTTCACGAATTCTCCTATCACTATTTTCTCCTTCAATTCATCTTCTCTCATCTTTACCGCCCTCGACAGAGGAATCGAGTTCCTCTTGAAGAAGTCGAGCATTTCGCTTCCATCATGCATCCCGTTGTATCTTCCATAATACGTCGGACACTGCGTGAATATGTCCACCACGGAAAAACCCTTATGCTCCATAGCGTTCTTCAAGTATTTGACCATGAGATCGTAATGATATGTCGTGACTCTTGCAACGTAAGTTGCCCCAGCTGAGATGGCGAGTTTCACCACATCGAAAGGTTTGTCGAGATTCCCGTAAGGCGCGGTCGTTGATTTCATCTTCATCGGTGAAGTTGGTGAGTGCTGACCACCCGTCATACCATAAACGCCATTGTTGAAAACGAGAACGGTCATATCTATGTTCCTTCTACAGGCATGTATGAAATGGTTTCCCCCGATCGCCAGAAGATCACCGTCCCCACCCATGACGATCACACGGAATTCGGGACGGGCGAGTTTCACCCCAGTGGCGAAGGCTATGGCTCTACCATGGAGGGTATGCATGGTGTTGAAATCCATGTAACCTGTTATCCTTGAAGAACAGCCTATACCTGACACGACTGCCACTTCATTCTTGTCTATCCCAAGTGAATGAACAGCTTCCAGAAATGCTCTGAATATTGTTCCATTTCCACATCCAGGACACCACACGGTTGGAAACCTTTCAAGTCTTATGTACTCAAGAAGTTCACCAGTCATGTTCATCTCCTCCCCTTCAACGCATCCCTGATCGTGGCTACCACATACGATATCTCGTCATCCGTCATCTCGGGAAAGATTGGCAATGCTAATGTCGTCTGACTCAGCCTTTCAACCACGGGAAGATCACCAGCCTCGTATCCGAGGAATGAAAAACACTTTTGAAGGTGAAGAGGGAGAGGGTAGTATATGGAAAAACCTATACCCTTTTTTCTGAATTCTTCCACGACTATGTTTCTGAGATTCTGATCTTCAAATTCAACAACGTATTGATGATAAACGTGATATCTTACACCATCCCTCCATTCGGTGAATGGAAGATTCTTTATCCCAGGCAATCCACTCAACTCATCGGTGTAGATCTTCGATATGTTGTATCTTCTTTCTATCCATTCATCCAAATATTTCATCTTGATGTTCAACACCAACGCCTGGATTTCATCGAGTCTCGCGTTGAACCCAATCTCATCGTGGAAATATTTCCTCTCAGATCCATGCACCCTCAACTTCCTGATTCTCTTAGCGATCTTCTCGTCGTTCGTCAGAACCATCCCTCCATCCCCATACGCTCCGAGGTTCTTCGTGGGGAAAAAGGAAAGTATGGATACATCACCAACACTTCCACTTCTGATCACCCTTCCATCCCTCATCCTCCATTCGGAACCTATCGATTGAGCTGAGTCCTCCACAATTTTAAGGTTTTTCTTCTTTTTCACATCGAGGAGTCTATCGAGATCCATCGTTCTCCCAAAGAGATGAACGGGAATGAGAGCCTTCACATCATCGTATTTCAAATTTGGATAATGTTTCAGAATTTTCTCAACAGTTTCATCTTCACCGAGAGCGGATCTTTCACCCTTCAACCTTTCCAAAAAGATATCCACCTGATCCAGATCGAGATTGTATGTTCTTTCATCGATATCCAAGAAGATGGGAACGGCTCCGTTTCTACTTATACAACTCGCAGTTGCGAAAAAAGTATAGGGAGTGGTGATGACGAAATCACCTTCACCAATTCCAAGTGCCCTGAGGGATAGAACCAAAGCATCCGTCCCACTTGAAACCCCTATTCCGAATCTAACCCCAACGTATTCCGCCAACCTTTTTTCCAATTTCTCAACCTCAGGACCGAGTATGACCCTGCCATTTCGAATTACCCTGTCGATACCTTCCATGAT
>QNAU01000052.1 GCA_003641545.1 Thermotoga sp. | reverse complement strand
GAAAAATACAGCTATTTCAAGCACTTCATGTTCGACGGTCAGACCATCGTACTCAAAGATTATTTAGAGTTTCGCGGGGACGATTTGGAGAAGATAAAGGATCTTGTGAAGAAGGAAAAGTTGATCTTCGGCCCATGGTACATCCTTCCGGATGAGTTTCTCATAACGGGGGAAGCCTTCATAAGGAATTACTTTTTCGGTCAAAGGATCCTTCGGAAATTTGGAATCGATGGAATGAATGTGGGGTACTTACCCGATATGTTTGGACACAATGCCTACACTCCCACCATACTCAAGGGGTTGGGATTGGAAACGGCTGTCATTTGGAGGGGAGTGGGGGACAAATCCAGAAGAACGGAATTCATCTGGAGATCCCCGAATGGAGACGAAGTGTTGGCACTGAACCTCATCAGGTCATATTCAAACGGTGCCATCTTCGGTGATGACATTGAAACTGTGAAGGAGAGATACAAGAAAGAGATAGAAGAGTTGTCAAAACACAGAACAACCAACAACATACTCATCATGAATGGAACCGATCATGAATTTCCGAACTATGAAATAGTGAAACACTTCAAGGAATGGGGAAGAGAATTCAACGTCGAATTTGTCCATTCCACCTTCGATGAATACGTGAGAAGTGTAATGAGTGAGAATCCAGATTTGGATGTGGTTGTCGGTGAGCTCAGAAGTCCAAAATATGAGTATATTCTGAGGGATGTAACTTCCACCAGGATCTATCTCAAGACTCTGAATTTCGAGAGTGAGATACTCTATCAGAGGTATCTTGAGCCATTATCGGTAATCTTGAAGAAAAAGATGGATAAGGAAGTTGGGAATGCTGAGATAAATTATGGATGGGACTTGATCCTGCAATCCCATCCTCACGATAGCATATGTGGTTGCAGTGTGGATCAAGTTCACGATGAGGTTGAGGTGAGACTCAGAAAATCGCTCGAGATAGGATTCATCGTGCTCGCTGAAATGATGAGAATCTCCGCGGAGTGTGTAAAATCCAAGGATGAAGATTCCATCTTGGTGTTCAACCCGTATGAGAGGGAAAGGACCGAGATCATCGAAATACTCTTACCCTTGGACACGGACAATGTGAAGATCGTGGATGAGGAAGGAAACGAACTGGAGGTCTATCATGAGTTCCCGGGTTTGGAGATCATCGATTCATCCGAGTTCGACCTGTTCTTCATACCCATGATTTCAAAGTTCTCCACAGGTGAATCCTTCCAGAATTTCATGAACTTGAGAAAGCTCAGGATACAGGCGAATCTGAAGCCTCTTGGTTTCACTGTTTTGAAGATGATGAAAGATGATGCAGCCAACGGAGATTCGAAGGATGAAAGACCAGATTTTGAAGGTAAATATTACAGGGTGAGTATCAACTCAGATGGAAGTTTGAAGGTTCTGGACAAGATCAACGATGTTGAATATCGACGGTTGAATTTTCTGGAAGATGTGGGAGATAGGGGGGATGAATACAACTTCTGCCCAGTTGAAGGGGACGAAGTGATTTCAGCGCCGGAAAGGGTGGAGATCTTAGAGATCAAAGGTGGTGGATTCTTCAAGAGTGTTAAATTAAGGGAAGAATACTTCATTCCAGAGTCACTTTCTCAAGACAGAGAGAGCAGGAGTAAGAAGAAGGAAATGCTACCTATAATGATTGAATACACGTTTTACAGGGATATACCGAGAATAGATGTGAGGATCATGGTTGAAAATAGATGTAAAGATCACAAATTGATGGTGAACTTCAGAGTCCCAGGGAAATTTGAGAAGGTTTTGAACGATGGTTACTTCGGCTTGGTTGAACATCCCACCCGGGTTGAGAGTTCAAATGATTATCCCGAGGTTGATCTCCCGAGATATGCGATGAACAATTTCGTTTCCCTCCTGGACGAGAAGATCAAGTTCATGGTGGTCGGAAGGGGACTACACGAGTATGAAACCAATGTGGGAGAAGATCACACCGATCTGAAGATAACCCTTCTGAGGTCGGTGGGGTGGCTGTCAAGAGGAGACCTCAGCACGAGAAAGGATCACGCTGGGCCGATGTTCATAACTCCGAAAGCTCAATGTGTTGGTAAACATGTCCTGAGATACTCGATCATCTTTCCAAAAGAGGGAAGCGATTTTGAGCTATTCGACTTAGCTGAGAGAGCCATCTTGAAACCTGTGGGGATACCGATGAAAGTTGGAGGTGAGGTTGATTCCTTCTCCTTCATGGAGTTGAAAGAAGGGTTGGTGTTGAGTTGTTTGAAAAGATGTGAATGGGGTGATGGAAACATACTGAGATTGGTGAACTTGTCGAACCGTGAGATCAAATTCTCCGAGCTTCCCATAGAAAAATTCGATCTCGTGAATATGGCTGAGAAGAAGATCGAAAAGTCAACGGAATCGATTCAACCTGGGAAGGTGGTTACATTCAGATTCCCATAATATTTTTAGGAGGTGGGGTTCGTGAGGAAACTCGTGATCCTTCTGGTTTTGATTTCCGTCTTCACGCTCTTACTGGCAGAAAAAGTTGAGATCGTGTTCTGGCACAACATGAGCAATCCCGTTGACAAGAAATCCATCGAGGAGAGCGTCCAGAAATTCAACGAAACACATCCAAACATCCATGTCAAAGTTGTGCTCGTGCCTGGATCCGAAACGGAGATCACCAAATTGATGACAGCGGTTGCAGCTGGGACAGGTCCAGATGTTTACTACCTTGACAGATTCACAGTCGCACAGAGAGCTTACCAGGGTGTGCTCGAATGCATAGAAGATTACCTTGTGCAACTTGGCGTTGATGTCGAGGCGCTCAAGCAGAAGTTCTTTAAATTCGCCATCGAGGAAGCAACATACAATGGCAAACTTTACGCCCTTCCTTGGGACACGGATGTAAGAGTTCTTTACTACAACAAAAAGCTCTTCAGGGAAGCGGGACTCGATCCAGATAAACCACCCGTCACGATAGAAGAACTCGACGAATATGCCGAAAAACTGACGAAGATGAAGGGCAACAGGATAGAACAACTCGGTTTCATCCCATGGTTCGGACAGGGTTGGCACTACACTTGGGGATGGGCATTCGGTGGAAAGTTCTACGATCCGAAGACACAGAAACTCGTGTTTGCTGAAGATCCGAAGATAATAGAATCCTTCAAATGGCAGAAGAAATACGCCGATAAATACGGAATGAAGAACATCGGTGCGTTCGCTTCCGCATATTCCGGTGCAAATCTCAATCCCTTCCTCGCTGGAAAATTGGCTATGGTCGTAGATGGAAACTGGTTCTTGGCTCAGATAAGAACATTCGCACCGAAGGACTTTGAATACGGAATAGCTCCCATACCGTATCCACCTTACGGTGAAGCGAACAGCACATGGGCTGGTGGATGGAGCTTGGTCATTCCGAAGGGAGCGAAACATCCAAAGGAAGCAGCCGAGTTCATACTTTACATGGCAACGGAAGGACAGATAAAATATGCAATAGATACCGCCCATCTCCCGACGTACAAAGCGGGGGTGCCCGAACTGATAAAGAAGGATCCCATGCAGAAACACTTCGCAGAACTTCTCCCAACCGCACACTGCAGACCTGTTATACCAGTTGGTGCTCTGCTCTGGGATAAATTGACGGAGGCAAGGGATTACATACTCTACGGTCAGAAGACGGTCGAGCAGGCTTTGAAGGATGCCGAGGAGGAAGTCCAGAAAGAACTCGACAAGGCTCTTGGAAAATGATACATCCATCGTGATCACGATGTCCCCCCACAAGGGGGGACATTTTGATAACGGGAGGAATACGACATGACCAGAATGCAGAGGAAAAACTTCAGAAAGGGATTTCTTTTCATATTACCGTGGTTAGTGGGATTCGCAATCTTCACCGTTTATCCCATCGTCGCATCCTTTTACTTCAGTTTCACGGAGTATCACGTCACCAAACCACCAGTTTGGGTTGGTCTCGAGAATTACAGGAAACTGTTCAAAGATGTATTGTTCACCAAATCCCTCGCGAACACACTTTACTATGCCGCAGGATTGGTGCCAATAGGATTGGTGGTCGGACTTTTTCTCGCTCTACTTTTGGTGCAACCTCTGAAGGAGATCGTGCTATACAGAGGTGTCATCTACTTCCCCAGCATAGTTCCAGCCTATGCATTCGCAACGGTTGGGATTTGGTTCTTCCATCCATACTTAGGATTCGTGAATTACATACTCTCATTCTTCGGCATAGATGGACCCATGTGGTTGTCGGATGAAAAGTGGGCAAAGTTTACGATAATACTCTTAGCTCAGTGGGGAGCCGGTGGAACCGCACTCATATACATGGCTGCGATAAAGGACATACCGAAGGAACTATATGAAGCTGCCATACTCGATGGAGCAACGAGATGGCAGATGTTCAGGAAGATAACCCTTCCACTCATATCACCCGCGACATTGTACTATCTTGTGACTGCAACACTCGCGGCGCTCCAGATATTCGATCTTCCTCAGATAATGACCGGTGGAGGACCGGCAAATTCCACCCTGTCATACGTCATGTATCTGTACAGACACGCATTCTCATACGTGAACATGGGCTATGCATCTGCGATGGCTTGGATTCTGTTCTTAATCTCCGCATTCTTTACATTCCTCATATTCAAAACTTCGAGACGATGGGTATTCTATTACGGTTCGAAGAGATGAATGGAGGTTGAGTTGGATGAGGCTTGGAAAAAGAACCAAGGAAAGGATCATGATGAATATTTTCAGAGCACTCTTGATAATCGTGGTTGCGGTTTACATGTTACCGTTCTTCTGGATGATCTCGACCTCGTTGAAACCTGACAGAGATCTATTCTTGATGCCTCCAAAATGGTTCCCGATACCTCCCGAATGGTCCAACTACAAACAAGCCATAGAATACTTTCCATTCCTTCGATACTTCATCAACAGTGTGATAATAACCGCTGGATCGGTTCTTGGAACGCTTTTGGTGAGTCCCTTAGTCGCGTACGGTTTCTCCAAGATATATTGGCCCGGTAGGGATGTGTTCTTCTACATAATGCTCAGCACCATGATGTTGCCTTTCGCGGTAACCATGATTCCAACTTTCATAATCTTCAAGAAACTCGGACTTGTCAACACATTTTGGCCCCTCATAATACCATCTTTCTTCGGCGTTCCCATACACATATTTCTCATAAGACAGTTTTTCAACACGATTCCGGATGATTTCATAGATGCAGCACGTGTGGATGGAGCAACCGAATTGCAGATCTACTGGAAAGTGATGTTACCTCTTTCGAAACCGATACTGCTCCTCGTGGGACTCTTCCAATTCATAGCATCTTGGAACAACTACCTTGGACCGTTGATATATCTGACCGACGAAGAGAAATATCCTCTCGCTTTGGGACTTCCGTTGTTCCTGACGAGGTATGGAACCCACTGGAACTGGATGATGGCTGCATCCACACTTTCGATAATACCCATAGTTGTGTTCTTCTTCTTCGCCCAGAGTTACCTGATAGAGGGTATAAAACTCTCTGGGCTCAAGGAATGACGGGTGATTCAAAGGAGCATGATCTACCATGAGGATAAATGGATTCATCATCATTTTGCTCTTTATTTCGATTTTGGGATTCTCAAATATGGATTTCAAAGCGAACCTTCCCGTTGGATCTTCTCAGGTTGAAAAGGTTTCAAGTGTTTCGATTCCGAAATACGAGAGAAAAAATCCGAGATTCGTTCTCGCATTTTATTACGCATGGTACGGAACACCCGATGGTCCGATGGGAAATGGGAGATGGCTTCACTGGTATGGTCCAGGGATGTATTATCAAGGCACGGATCATCCGTTGAGGGGTATGTACGATTCGTGGGATGAAGAAGTTTTGAAATCTCATATGCTTAAAGCGCATGAATCTGGAATAGACGGTTTCGTCGTATCGTGGTGGGGTCCAGGTAGTTATGAAACGGACACGGTCAAGAAGATGTTGAAGATATCGCACGATATGAAAAGGGATGGAAAGAGATTTTACATAAGCATCTATTACGAGGGATACGAATACTCCACGAAGAGAGAAGCGGTGGATGATCTGTGCTTTGCTATCGAGGAATTCGCGGGCGATGAAGGTTTTCTGAAGCTGGATGGTAAACCGGTGATATTCATATATTCCCGAGCCATAAACAGCCTCTCCAAAGAGGATTGGAAAGAAGTCGTCGAAAGGGTAAGGAAAAGGTGTGGAGACGTTGTATTCATCGCAGACACCATGGATGGAAAATTCGCTCGTATCTTTGGAGGTATGCATGTATACAACGTTTGTGGTGCGTTTCGGAAGCTCCCAGCCATGAAGGTTGGCTCGAGGTTCATGAGTCTTCAGGCAAAGCTCAACGATGTTCTCTACGTGATGAACGTGATGCCAGGTTACGACGATACACATGTGCGTGTCCCTGGATTCAAGGTGGATAGGGAGAAAGGGAAACTTTACGAGGAACTCTGGAAACTCGTGTTGGAAATCGATCCTGATCTGGTGATAATAACCAGCTGGAATGAGTGGCATGAAGGTTCCGAGATAGAACCCAGTGAAGAATACGGGAATCTGTATTTGAAGTTGACGAAGAAATGGGCTACGCGATGGAAGAATGAAAAAAACCGGTCAAGTTCTAATGGAACGGATGGATTCACATACGTTCTGGACCTGTCGGATCAGTTCACTCGATACGATGAAGGACTCGCCATCAAAGCTCTCCAGGGAATTGTCAACAAGAAAGGTGCTAGACTTTACGTGATCATGGATTCATCCGACAAATACTGGTTCGAAAGGATCAAGAAGACGTTCGGTTTGAAGATCAAGATCATTAAAAGCTTCAATGACGCTTTGAAAATTTTTAAAAACGAAGTTAAAGGATGCGTGCTGTATGATTTGAAGAATGTATGGGAAGTGAATTTGATCACGACCATCTCGGGTATCCTGAAGGCAATCCCTTTAACTGATGCCGATTACGATCTCCCGATCCTGTTGGATATCAGAGGGAAATTCCCGAACGAAATCGAAGCTTACAGATGGATCGTGGATGAATACTTCGACGAGATCTCCAAAGAGGGAGTTGTGGAATTGGGTCCCTTCACCTTGCATTTGAGGGATTTCATAGTATCCAACGATCTTTTGGTTTTCTCCCTAAGCCCACTGGATGAGAAACATCGAAGACTTCTTGAGAATGTGTT
Source organism: Thermotoga sp. (assembly GCA_003641545.1). Lineage (GTDB taxonomy): Bacteria > Thermotogota > Thermotogae > B21-G9 > B21-G9 > B21-G9. The sequence continues at coordinate 931 of QNAU01000052.1, read as the reverse complement.
ATCAAGATACCCTGTCGGAACTCCCGTGTTCGGGTGGCCTCCCACGGGATGGGGAAATGATGGCTTCAAGGTGGAGGTCGAATTCGTGAATCTGATATCCAAGCATGGTTTGGGATTAATCGCATCCGATTACGCCAGCAACCTGTCATTCTTCTCCAAGTTCAGGATCGATATACCGTTCGCTCAGATCTGGCCATATCATCCTTCAGCTCATGGTGGACGATACGTCAGCTTCGTTGTCTCCGATGGTGACAATCTTCAATACATGTTGAATTACATGACATCGATGTGGGATGAAAATGAAAGGGAAAAGTTGGAACTGGGTTGGACAGTCGCCCCGCTTTCATCGAGTTTGATGGAACCTGTTCTGTCGATTTATTACATCGATTCGTGGAAATCGAAGAACGATTGTTTCGTTGCGGGACCTTCGGGTTTGTTTTACGTATCTCCCTCACTACTTCCAAATCCGAGGGAATTCATTTTGAGGACTATCGATACGATCAAACGCCTCTCCATGAATTCCGTGGTCATCCTCGATTGGGCTAGAACGAAGATCTTGAACGATGTGCTTACAGAATTCTCCAGAAATGGAGTGGGAGTGTTCCTTTTCGCCGGATTACCCACACCAACATATAGATCTGATCGCCCGGTGTTCATCGCTTCTTCTCTGGATCACCTCGATCTCGGTAGGAAATACAATTTCGTTTATGTAAATGCTTGGAAATACAGTATCGGGGGAATAAAGTTACTGTCGATGAAAGCGATGAATGAAGGGGCAGAAGTTGTATGTCCGGGAGAACTCACAAGACTCGCGGTGGAGGAAATGTATTCCAGAAATCCCTTCGAATGCGGGGAGGGATCCATCAGAGTTGAAGATTGTAGAGAGAGGAAAATCCATGGTCATAAATTTTTAGAAGTTAAGCTCAGGGTG
>QNAU01000051.1 GCA_003641545.1 Thermotoga sp. | reverse complement strand
GATCTTCTCAGAGATAGCATCCTGAACCTTTTGAATCATTCGAAATGTGGCATGATTCCGCATGAGATCGTGAATAACGGCTACGTGAACCATCCGGGTTATCCTTTGGAGACCCTTTTGATCATCGTTCTTCTTGAAGATTATTTCCTCAGAACGGGGAATGCTGACTTTGTGAAAATGGTTTATTGGGAATTGAGGCAAGGTTTGAAAAAACTGTTGAAGCAGATTTATCCACGTGGTCCAAGTTTCGTGGAATTGGAGGAAACATCGAACGGTGAGATTCAAAGTCTCGATACCGCGGTGGCATCTTACGCGTGTTGTCGATCACTGCTGAAACTGTCCAAATTACTGGATGATCCGGAGATGAAGGGATTTTTGGGGGATCTCATGGAATACTACCAGAAAAGATTTCTGAGAGATTGGTATTCGAAGAAACATGGCGTATTTTACGATTATTTCAGAGGAAGAGAGAAGGTCATCGGATATTTCTTCATCCAGCTTTTCCCACTGTTTTTCAGAATCGTGGACGAAAGAATCGCGAGAACGGTCTTCGAAAATTTGAAGAAGGTTGGACTGATATGTGATGATGGTCTCCTGCACTCCATACATGACGATCCCAAGGATGGTTTTTACATGGGGAAATCCCACAAGGTGTGGTGGATCGCGAATGCCATGCTGAAAAAATGTGTGAAGGAATACGACCTGAATTACGACTTAGAAAGGTTGGATGAAAGGTTCATCGACGATGTCGAAAACGAAGGCATGCCTCACGTGCCACCTGAGATAGTCGGAAATCCAACTGGGTGTTTTGCCCAAACGTGGTCCGCTCTCTACTGGGTGGTGTGATCAGATGCAGTTCGAATAGCCACCATCGACCAGTACGATCTGTCCGGTTATGTAGGATGCCTTCTCGGAAGCCAAGAAGACCACTAAATTCGCTATTTCTTTTGGATCAGCCATCCTACCCATGGGAATCTTCGAGATGATCTCCTTCTTTTTACCTTCATCCAGCAGTTCGTCCACCCTTCTCGTCAGGGTCCATCCAGGAGCCACCGAATTCACGGTTATGTTGAAAGGTGCGAACTCCCTTGCCATCGTTTTCACGAGACCCACGAGTCCGGAGCGTATGGCGTTGGATGTGTAGAGATTATCGATTGGGAATTTCACCGTCATCGATGTCATGAATATTATCCTTCCCCATCTTTTCTCGATCATTCCCTTCAAAAAGAGCTTGGAGAGCCTCACGAAGTTCATGAAATTCATCTCGAATGCTCTGTACCAGTCATCATCTTCGATATCGAACAGAAAACCAGCCCTCGGTCCCCCGGAATTCAGAACGAGAACATCCACATTCGGAAACTCTTTGAAAACCTCATTCGCAAATTTTTCAGTCGATTCTCTGGCCGACAGATCACATTTCAAAGCGGTGATGTGGTATTCCTTCCTGACACTTTCGAGATTTTTCTCATCTCTCGAACATGTTATAACCCTCGCACCTTCATTCAAAAACCCCTCGACTATGGCTTTTCCTATTCCCTTGGTTCCAGCGGTCACGATCACATTCTTTCCCTTCAAACCCAGATCCATCCTTTCACCCCTTCAGATGATCGAGTGAGCTAAGACGAAACCATGTATCTCAACCGCTCCATGTTCTTTCAGAATCCTCCCACACTCATCGAGTGTCGATCCGGTCGTGATGACATCGTCGAATATCAGAATCTTCTCAGGAACCACTCGATTTCCGATCCTGTATCTTCCAACGACATTTCTCCTTCTCTCCTTCGCACTCAAACCAACCTGTGGCTTTCCATTCTTAGCTTTCAACAAAACTTTGTAATCGATGCCAAGGCGTTTCGCCACCTTCCTTGCTACGATACCCGTGTGGTCGAATCCCTTGGACAACCGAGAATTCAAATTTGGAGGAACACTCGTCATCGTGAATCCCTCGAAGTTCACACTGGATCTTTCAAACAGCTCAACCATCTTGTCCACAAAGATCAGATGTAGAGATGAAAGGAAACCGTATTTGTACAGTTTTATGGCATCCCTCAACTCATCTTCGTATTTTCCATAACACCAGACCGAATCTACATTTTTCAATTCGATGTTCAGCCTCATCAACGGCGTGAGGTTCAACCGAGATGTGCAATCTTCACAGAGAACATCGGTGAAATCCATCCTACTTCCACAGATCGGACACACACCTGGTAAGAAAAAATTCACCACCCTGTGAAGAAAACTCACTCCTCTATCACCCAGCAATCTCGACATCTCGGTTCATACCTCACATTCTCCATGGATCCTTCCACCAGTATGGTGGAATCCTTTTTGGATGCGGGACGCCATTCTCCGTTCACCATGACGAGTCTTTGAGTCCGTGTCGCATCCCTTCCACATATCACACAGACAGCTTTCAGCAAGGTCAACTCGTCCGCCTTCATAGCCAACCTCGACACGTTGTTGAAGGGTTCTCCCTTGAAATCAAGGTTCAAGCCGGATCCTATGACGCTCACACCCATGTTCACTATTTCCTCGATGACATCGACTATACCATCATCGAAGAACTGTATCTCATCCAAGGCAACGTAATCGTATCTCCCCTTCTTAACCAGATCGAGAACTTCGGAAGAATCCTTAACTGGAATCGCTTCGAGGATCATACCGGATCTCGATTTCAAGAATTTTCCATCCCTCGTTTCCATGGATGGTTTCAGGATGAGCCCATTCTGTTTCGCTATGTTCCTCCTCGTTATTCTTCTTATCATCTCCTCCGTCTTTCCGGAATACATGGGACCTATTATCATCTCGAGTCTTCCACGCCTCATGAGTTCACTCCTCATACTTTCCAACGAGTTTCAACTCTTCCATCTCGGAGACCAAGGATTCGAATTTATCGATGTCCAGATTCTTGGCTTTGAAGGATATCATGTATCTCCCATTCTCTATTGGGATGGTCACGAACGATATGATGCTCCCACCACTGTCGTAAACGATCTTCGAGAGATCCTTTATCAAACCGGGTCTATCCTCGGTCTCGAAGGTGTATCTCACGCCATTCCTTCTCGTTCCCATCATCTCTATGAATATCTTGAATATGTCCGTCTCGGTTATTATTCCAACCAGATTTCCAGCCTCGTTGAGAACAGGGAGAGCACCCACCTTGTTTTCAGCCATCTCCAAAGCTGCTTTCACGATCGAGTCATCCTCCCTGACAGTTATCACCTCTTTCGTCATTATCTCCTTAACTTTGAGCTTGCTCAAAAGATAATGAAGCTCCCATATATCCAGCGTCGTTGCCATGGATGGGGAGGCATACAGAAGATCCTTCTCCGTCACTATTCCCACGAGTTTGTCATTCTCAACGACCGGAAGTCTCCTTATCTTCTTGTCCTTCATCAACTTCAGGGCATCGTGGAAGGATGTATCGGGAGATATGGTTATCACTTTCCTCGTCATGAAATAACCGACGGTCATTCCGTCACCTCCATTCAGCTTATTCCAAGATATGCCTTCTTCACATTCTCATTCTCCAAGAGCTCCTCACTCGGCCCTTCGAGAACTATGCTCCCAGTTTCGAGGACGTAACCATAGTGCGAGATCTTCAAAGCTCCCAACGCGTTCTGCTCGACGAGAAGAATCGTCGTTCCTTCTTCGTTTATCTTCTGTATGACCTCGAACACCTCGTTCACGAGTATGGGTGCAAGACCGAGCGAAGGTTCGTCCATCATGAGAAGACTCGGTCTACTCATCAAAGCTCGACTTATTGCGAGCATCTGCTGTTCCCCACCGGACAAGGTCCCACCGAGTTGTTTCGTCCTCTCCTTCAGCCTCGGAAAGAGTTGGAACACCCACTCGAGATCTTCCTTTATTCCCTCTTCATCCTTCCTGTTGTAGGCTCCCATCATGAGATTCTCATAGACCGTCAGATTTGGAAAGATCCTCCTTCCCTCTGGAACCATGGCTATTCCCATTCTGTTTACCTCATGTGCAGGTTTGTTCGTTATATCCTTCCCATCGAATCTTATCGTTCCACTTCTCGCTTTGACCAGACCGGATATGGTTGAGAGCGTTGTCGTCTTCCCCGCACCGTTCGCACCTATCAGTGTGACTATCTTCCCTTTCGGAACGACGAAGCTTATCCCCTTCAGGGCATGGATGGCACCGTAATAAACGTGGAGATCCTTTATCTCGAGCATTATTTCATTCTTCTCCATCATATCACCTCCCATTCCTTGCCGAGATACGCCTCTATGACCTTTGGATCGTTCTGCACCTCTTTCGCCGTTCCTTCGGATATTATCCTTCCGTAGTCCATGACGATGATTCTCTCGCATATCCCCATGACCACCTTCATATCATGCTCTATCAGGAAGACGGTGAGGTCGAATTCATCCCTTATCCTCTTTATGAAATCCATCAACTCCTCTGTTTCCTTTGGATTCATGCCGGCTGCGGGTTCATCCAAGAGTATTATCTTCGGTTCGGTTGCCAGAGCTCGTGCTATTTCCAATTTTCTCTGTTGACCGTATGGAAGGGCGGATGCCTTTTCGTAAGCGAGTGAGGCGAGTCCAACCTTTTCGAGCAGATTCAAAGCCTCCTCTCTCATCTTTTTCTCCATGTCCATGTATCCGAGTTTCAGAACGGATCTCCAGAACCAGAATTTTCCGTTCATCTTCGGTTTCTTTCCGTTCATCTTCAGTATTCTGTCTCCATCGGGATTCGAAATGCTGTGATGCTGTGCAACCATGACGTTCTCGAGAACTGTCATGTCCTGGAACAACCTTATGTTCTGAAACGTCCTTGCGATTCCCAGATGCGTTATCTGATGAGGTTTCAACGGGGTTATGTCTATCCCATCGAATATTATCCTTCCGGATGTCGGATAGTATATTCCAGTGACGACGTTGAAAACGGTCGTCTTTCCCGCACCGTTTGGACCTATCAAGCCAAGTATTTCCCCTTCCCTGACCTCGTTCGTGAAATCATCCACCGCGACGAGTCCGCCGAATTTCATCGTCACATGATCGAGAACGAGCAAGGGCTCACCCTTAGCCATTCTTCTCACCCCTTCTCAACCTCGAGAACCACCTGTAGAGGTTATCCCACGTGATCTCGTTTCTTCCCATTATTCCCCTCTGCCAGAATATCATTATGGCGACGAATATTGCCGATATGACCAGTATCCTCGATCCCTTCGGAAGACCATTTGTCTGAATCACCCCGAACAGTTTGAACGGTTCCTCGAGGTTTCTCAACCATTCGACCAATATCGCGAAGAGCGCGGCACCTATCAAGCTACCGCTTATGCTTCCCAATCCCCCGAGAACTATCATTATGAGTATGTAGAATGTCAGCATGGGACCAAGGGTTGTCAACCTCGGATCAATCGTCGTGAGCCAGTGAGCATACAAAGAACCGGAGACACCCGCGAAGAACCCACCGACCACGAAGGAGAGAAGTTGATGTTTGAAGACATTTATCCCCATTTCTTCTGCGGCTATCCTGTCCTCCCTTATGGCTTTCAAAGCTCTGCCGTATGAACTCGAAACCAAGCTTCCTATGAACAGCAGTGTAACCAGAAGCCAACCGTAAGCCCACCATACGTTCGTGTATTCTGGGATGGCTTTCAAACCGAGTGGACCATTCGTTATGCTTATTGCGTTCAGTGCAACCACCCTTATGACCTCCGCAAATCCGAGGGATGCTATGGCGAGATAATCCCCCGACAACCTCAGAACGGGCCATCCCACGAGAAAAGCTGCGAAAGCTGCGAGCAAACCACCAGCCAGTGTCGCGAAAAGGAAGTTGGTGTGCAGATGGGCAAGCCATGGAACGATGGGTTGAATTATGAAGGACATTTCCTTCTGTTCGGGGGATAAAGTCAGCAGTGCAGCTGTGTACGCTCCTATCAGTATGAATCCCGCATGTCCCAAGGAGAATATTCCCGTTATTCCGTTTATGAGGTTGAGACTCAAAGCCATGATACCATATATTGCTATCAAATTGAGTATTCTCAATTTGTAGGCATCCATGTGTTTGTCCGCTAAATGAAGGAGAAACGCAACTACAATTATGACCAACAAGGTCAGGATAACCTTCGTTTTGGTTGACAATCTCCTGTCCATGCTCACACCTTCTCCACGGCTTTTTTTCCGAGAAGTCCGGATGGTTTAACGAGGAGTATCACTATGAGTATTATGAAAGCCAAGGCATCCCTGTACATCATCATGCTCTGAAAGTACGCCGGTATGAATATCTCTATCAATCCGAGCAGAAGACCGCCGAGCATCGCACCGGGTATCGATCCTATACCACCGAATACAGCCGCTATGAATGCCTTCATACCCGGCATGAATCCCATGTATGGAAAAACGTTGGGATATCTCATGGACCACATTAGACCGCTCGCAGCAGCCAAAGCAGATCCGAGAGCGAATGTGAAACTTATGACGAAATTCACGTTCACACCCATCAGAGAAGTTGTCGGGATGTCCGCGGATATCGCTCTCATCGCCATTCCTATCTTCGTTTTGTAAACTATCAGAAACAGGAACACGAAGATAACCGCGGTTATTCCTATGACGAGGAATGTCAGAACGGGTATCCTCGCACCACCGACGTTCAGGACTTTCATGAGGAGTGTTTGACTCTTGAATATGCTCGTGAAGGGTTTTGGAATCGCACCGAAGACGACAACCGCAAAGCTCTCGAGGAAGAATGAAACACCTATCGCGGTTATCAGTGCGGATATTCTCGGTGCATTCCTCAAAGGCTTGTAGGCTACGTTGTCTATCAAAAATCCGAGAAGTGCGGCTCCAAGAACAGCCACGATGAAGGCTATGACAACGTTGGATTTCGTCAGAACCGCAAAGTAGAAGGCAAAGTAAACTCCCATCATCATGACGTCACCGTGGGCGAAGTTTATCAACCTCAGTATTCCATAGACCATCGTGTATCCGACCGCGATCAGGGCGTACAGTCCTCCAAGCATTATCCCGTTGAAGGTGTTCTGAACCAAAAAGGTTATGTTCACCTCTTTCTTTCCCCCTTTCTTTTAAAACACCCCTCCGAAAATGGAGGGGTGTTCCAAAGGTTCCAAACACATTCTCCTTTATTCAATTTTGTGAGATCACTTAAGCTCCTGAGCGCTGACTATCGCAGCAAAGTCAAATTTCTTCTCCTTGGCGTTGGCTTTATCAACCACGACATCCTTTATCGGATTACCAGTTTCCTTCTCTATCGTTATGACACCCGTGACAGCCTCGAAATTCTCCGTCTCCCTGATTGCCTTTGCTATCGCCTCTGGATCTGCAGATCCGGCTCTCTTGATCGCGTCGATTATGAGCAGGTAAGCATCGAATCCGAGGGCTGCCAACGCGGATGGATCCTTTCCATACTCCTTGACGAAAGCATCGTAGAATTTCTTAGCCATGGAAGTTGCAGCACCTTTTGGATGGTAGTGGGTTGTCAGGAACAATCCATCGACCGCGTCCCCACCGATGGAGAACAATTCAGGAGCCTCCGCACCATCCCCCGCGAGCAGGTATCCCTTGAATCCAAGCTGTCTCGCCTGTCTCGAGAGAAGGGCTATTTCGGGGTAATACCCTGTGACGTATATCGCATCTGGGTTCTTCGAAAGGGCAATCGTCAGCTGTGCGGTGAAGTCCTGATCTCCCGTTCTGTAGTAGAGGGATACAACTTTTCCACCGAGTTTCTTGAACTTATCGACGAAGAATTTCGAAAGACCGACGCTGTAATCCTGCTCTATATCGGTGAACACCGCAACTGTCTTTGCACCAAGGTTCTTGAAGGCGAAGACGGCTGCAGCTGCGCCCTGGAATGGATCGATGAAACAGACCCTCGAAACGTATCTCTTACCCTGAGTCACCATCGGATTTGTGGATGCAGGTGAAACCATCGGAATGTGGTTCTTCTCCGCTATTGGACCTCCCGCGAGACTGTGTGAACTCGCTACTTCTCCGATTATGGCGACAACGTGCTCCTTGTCTATGGCTCTCGCGACGGCATTCGCCGCTTCAGTTTTTTCGCTTCTGTTGTCGAACAGTATCAACTTAACTTCCTTTCCAAGCACCGTTGGATACATTTTGTGAGCAAGACTTATACCTTCCCACGTCATCTGACCGAACGCAGATATTCCACCGGTCATTGGGAGAACAACACCTATCTTGATCTCCTCAGCCACGAAGATCGAAACTGCAAAAACCACCAACAAGAGAACAAAAATGAGCTTCCTCATCGT
>QNAU01000050.1 GCA_003641545.1 Thermotoga sp. | reverse complement strand
TATCCCGAGAACCTTTATGACTGGTGATCTCTTTGGAACCCTTTTCACGTTCTTTCCATCGTCTATTTCGAACACTCTTTCACCTCCTCAAACGAGCTTTTTGAACAATTCCCACAGTTTTTTCAATGGGTTCACCCTCTTTTTAACCTTCACAACGGATTCCACCACTCCTTCCTCAACTATTTCATGTTCACTGAACCAAAGAAAGGCTGAGATGACTGGCACGTAAATTGGATTGTCCGCGATATCCTCAGCATAATCTATTTCCTGTTCTATCTTCCCTATCCTCACGGGCATCTTGAATATTTCTTGAGCGACATCCACAACATTTTTCAGCTTCGCACCCCCACCTATGAGAACCACACCACCGGGTATTCCGGAAATCTCCCCCTTTATCATGGAGATCTCCACCTTCTTTATCTCCCGTTTCACCAATCCAAGTATTTCTCTCAGTCTCGCGTATATTATCAGCGATAACTTTTTCAAACTCACTTCTCCCTGTTTCTTCCCATCCAACAGATTGTAACTGACATTCTCATCATCCTTTATGTATTCCGGAAATGCACACCCATGATGAATGAAAAGTCTCTCCGCCTCATCCAACGACGTCCCGAGAACGTTCATGATGTCTTTGAGAATGTTCGCCATTCCAAGTGGCACTGAACACAGATGTATCGGCGCTCCTTTGAAGTACATCAAGATCGTGGATCTCGAATATCCGAGATCCAATAACACGACTCCTCTGTTCTTCTCCTCTATTCCGAGACAGTATTCGGATGAAACGAATATCCCTGAATACGTTGGGAATCCAGTTATGGACAGATCATCTAAGAGATTCTCCAAAGTATCGATGCTCAACCTGTCGGTGAATATTATGGAAGCTTCCACGCCGAGCGATGAAACTTCCATATCCAGAGGATTCGAAACAGATTTCACGCCATCTATGATGTATCTTCTTGGGACTATGTGAAGGATCCTTTCCTCCCCCACCATCGGTTCGAAAGCTTGTGTGTTTTCTCTTTGAATCGCTTCAGCCTCGTGAAATCTTTCGATGACATCGATCAGAAGATCATCATCCACCACGACCTTTTCTTGAAACTTTTCCTCCACACTCGATGTTCGAAGATTCGTGTATCCATCCGACAGAACGATGCAGTAAACCGACTCCGACTGTTTAGGCTCCTGAGTTTCAAGTTCCAACACCAGATTTTCCACCGCATCCTTGAAAGCCACCGCATCACTGATGTCCCCATTTTCCATCCCCTTAGTTTTCATCATCGCACTCGCAAGCACCCTCAAACCCTTTTCTCCCACTTCACCAACCAAACCTTTCAGTCTGTTTGAACCGAGATCTATCACCGTGACGTATAGATTCTTCGACATACAAGATCACCTCTCCCTCGACAAGAGGAGAAGTCTTCCACCACTCAATAGCTGTATCATCGTTCCCCTCGGTAGTATTCTAACTATCTCTTCCAACATCCCAACGTTGTCGAAAAAATTCGACCAATTGTTAACCTTCATGATAATCCCCTTCCTCATGTATACGAGCATCTTCTCATAATCTAAGCTGGATAGAAGATCCAGTGTTCTCGCATCCAGCTTGGAAAACCTCCCCAAAAATTCGATCACATCTGGATCCACGATCCTCAAATCTTTCTTAGATCTTTCATCCACCCCATACAAGATTGGGAATCCCTCAAATATCGCACTTTCGTTCATCTCCAATATGTATCCATCCTTGGAAACCAGCAGGTATCTGTTTCCATCTTTTCTCATCTGAACGCATACAATCGGCTTTCTCACCTTCACCGTTATTCGGAGGTTCCTATTTTCCACCCTCATATCCAATTTCTCCAAATACGTGTCCAATTCCTTAATCTCCCCAAGATACCTCATCACCGGTTTTTCCCACAGAAGAAGCGAGTTCTTCACGAATCTTTCAACGGTGGGATCATCGGTGAGAACCTTCACGTCCGTTAGAATAATCCGAGTAGCGTTATCCCATATCCTTACAAGTATATAAAAAAACAGACAGAATGAAAAGATGAGAAAAAATGTTAAGATTTCCGATACCCTCTCCCTCAACAAGAATCACCTTTGTTTTCAAATATCGAGATTTCCGACTTTCAAAGCGTGTCTCGTTATGAATTTTTTTCTGTCATCGACATCCGATCCCATGAGAATCTCAAAGATCCTGTTTGCAACCTCTGCATTCTCTATCGTCACCTTAATCAACTTTCTGTTTTCCGGATTCATGGTTGTTTCCCAGAGCTGTTCCGGATTCATTTCACCCAGTCCCTTGTACCTCTGCACAGTTGGTTCTTTTCCTTTCTCTCTGAATCTCCTCAGTATTTCTTTCAGTTCCTCTTCATCGTATGCATACACCTCTTCCTTACCGTGACTCACCCTGTAAAGTGGTGGAAGAGCTATGTAAATCCTCCCATTTTTTATCAATTCCGGCATGTATCTGTAGAACAGAGTCAAGAGTAGAGTTCTTATGTGTGCTCCGTCCACATCCGCATCGGTCATTATTATTATCTTTCCATATCTCAATTTGGACACATCGAAATCCTCACCTATTCCAGTTCCAACCGCTATTATTATGTCGTTGATCTGCTCATTTTTGAGAAGCTTCTCGAAGCTCGCTTTCTCGACGTTCAATATCTTCCCCCTCAGAGGCAGTATGGCTTGGAAATTTCTGTCCCTTCCTTGCTTGGCTGATCCTCCGGCGGAATCCCCCTCCACTATGAAAAGTTCTGTAGATTCAAGATCGTTCGAGGAACAGTCAGCCAGCTTCCCTGGTAGGGATGTGCTCTCAAGTACATTCTTTCTTCTCACCATCTCTCTCGCTTTTCGTGCCGCCTCTCTCGCCTTGAGAGCTTTGAAGGCTTTATCGATGATCACCTTCAACACTTTCTCGTTTATATCGAAATATTCTATCAACCTCTCTCGAACGACTTTTGAAACCGCTTCAAAGGCTTCTTCATTTCCGAGTTTCGCCTTGGTCTGTCCCTCGAACTGAGGTTCCTTCATCATTATGCTGAGGACCGCGGTCAATCCTTCCCTGACATCCGATCCCTGAAATCCTTGACCGTTCTTTTTGAAGATGTTCAACCTTCGTGCATAATCGTTCATTATCCTCGTCAGGGTTGTTTTGAAAGCGGTGAGGTGCGTTCCACCCTCGACCGTGTTTATGTTGTTGACGTATGTTCTTATACGTTCATCGTATCCCGTTGTGTACTGCATCGCAAGTTCCACCTTTATCTCCCCGTGGGATCCGGATACGTATATTATGTCCCTGTGCAGGGGTGTTCTTCCTCTGTTCAAAAATTTCACAAATTCCACTATTCCACCATCGAATTTGAACTTCAACTTCTCTTCGTTCTTCTCATCGACAAATTCGATCTCAAGTCCCGGATTGAGGAAAGCCAGCTCCCTGAACCTGTTTATCAGTATGTCGGAATCGAATTCCAACGTCGTGAATATCTCCGGATCCGGTTTGAACCATACGACTGTCCCCGTCTTATCGGTTTTTCCAATCATCTCAACCTTCGTGACCGGAACACCTCTCTCGTATCTCTGTCTGTAGATCCTTCCATTTTTGTGAACGAGAACTTCAAGCCATTCCGACAGTGCGTTGACAACGGATACTCCAACACCATGAAGCCCTCCACTTATCCTGTAGGAGTCCCGGGAAAATTTTCCTCCCGCATGCAGAGTCGTCATAACAACTTCCAAGGCACTTTTCTTCGCTTCAGGGTGTATATCAACTGGTATTCCTCTTCCGTTGTCACTCACTTTCACAGAGTTATCCCTGAGGAGTTCGATCCTTATCCAATCACAATAGCCCGCTATTGCTTCGTCCACACTGTTGTCCACAACTTCATATATGAGATGATGTAATCCACTCTTTCCTGTGGATCCGATGTACATTCCAGGTCTCTTCCTGACAGCTTCGAGACCTTTCAGTATCTTTATACTCTCCGCAGTGTATTTTTCGGGCATTCAACCACCTCTTCTCATCAATTTGATTCTCTCGATTTTCGATATTCCTTCCAACCTTCCATTCAGAAGATTCAATATTTCATCACTTCTCATCCTTATCTCATTCGCGAAGATTGGATCGTCATAAATTAAATGAAGAATTCCCGATTCCAACTTCCTCGGGAAGACATGTTCAGCGATATTCCCACCGACAATTTCCTTCCAATCTTTGAGGATCGTTCTCACGTATATTTCGTTGAAGATTTCGTTCTTCTTCGCCAAATCCTTGAGAATTTCATCCATCCTCATCATATCGTTCCATCGCCCGATTTCTATTTTATCACAATAAAGAAAACCCCTCACCCTTCTTCGGGTGAGGGGTTAGTTCGATTCAAAGTCGATTGAAATCCAAGATCACTCGGAATACAGTAAGTAGAGTCTCACATGCTTAGTTGGTTCCAGCAGAACCCCTTTCACACTCTTTCTGGCTGCAACGTAAACCATATCCTGCCACAGTGGTATGTATGGAATATCCCTCGCGAGTATATCCTGAACCTTGTAATAGAGTTCCGTTCTCTTCTTCACATCGACTTCCTTTCTCGCCTCCTTCATTATCTTCTCAACCTCAGGACACTCGTAGAAACTTCCAAGACTCTTCGCACCACTTATGCTGAGGAATGGCCAGACATAATCATCTGGATCCATGTAATCTGGATACCATCCCAACAGGAATATGGGCATCGTTCCATTCAAGAAGTATTCGATGTAGGTTGCCCATTCCGCATACTTTATGTTCACCTTTATTATACCCGTGTCCTCGAGTGATTCTTTTATGACCTGTGCAACATCCGCTTCGGTATCACCGTAGTGCGTCGGTGTGTACCAAAGATCGACAACCAAAGGATTCGACATGCTGTATCCTTCTTTCCTCAGAAGTTCCCTCGCCTTGTCCGGATCGTATTTGGGGAACACATCCTTGTGGCTCCACATTCCAGCGGGTATCATCGAGTAGAGTGGACTTGCGAGACCCGGGAAGACGTAATCCACTATCTTCTGTCTGTCAACGGCGTATGCGATCGCTTTTCTCACGTTCAAGTTGTCGAATGGAGCTTTCTTGACGTTTATCACCAGATACCTTATCTTCGGACTCGCACTCATGTAAACTTTAACGTCCGGATTCTTCTTCAACCCTTCGAGATCAACCGGGCTTATTCCCTTGTATATCATGTCTATTTCTCCGGTTTCGAGTGCCATTCTGAGTGTCGCGCTGGTTTCGTAGAAGTTTATCACTATGGTTTTCGTCTTCGGTTTCTCTCCGAAATACATTGGATTCGCTTCGAGAACGATCTTGACATCCCTTACGTGTTCCTTTATCCTGTACGGTCCACTGGCTGAACCTATGGGATCACCCTTTAAGAACGAATCCTCCGGATAGACATTCGGGTTGACTGGATAGGCTGCGGTGAATGCCAAGATCGACAGGAATGCGGAGAACGGGTACTTCAGATAAATTCTGAATGTGTAGTCATCCACAACTTCCGTCTTCTCGACTATGTCAGTTATCAAGAATGCCGGATCTCCTTCAAGTTTTGCAACTCTGTCGAAGGAGTACTTGAAAACTTGTGCGGTTATCGGTGTCCCATCCTCGAATTTCGCGTCTTTTCTGAGATAGAAAGTGTAGACGATTCCATCATCGGATATATCCCACTTTTCAGCCAGAGCCGGGACTATCTCGAGGGTCCCAACTTTGTAATCCACCAATCCAACCATGATGTTCTGAAGAAGATTGCAGGTCATGAAATCGTAAGCCTTGGCGGGGTCGATGGTCGTCAATTTGTCGGTCGTTCCAAGGACGAGAACATCTTTCGGAAAGGCAAGAACAGCGAGAACAACCATAACAAGAACGAATACAAACTTTCTCATTTCAACACCCCCTCGGAAGTTAGTGTGTTTGACATATTATATCAAAGATCGTGAGAAAAAGTTTATAAATCGTACGGTATTTCGAGGACTTCCGCATTCAGCCCGCTATCGCGAGTAACGTGTCGGAACTTATCACGATGTTTCCGATGATTCTCTTTATCAGATTCGTCAGAACCTTTCCAGGTCCAACCTCGACGAATTCATCCACGCCCATGTCTGACATCCTCAGAACACTCTCATACCATCTGACCGTTCCGGTTGTCTGCTTAACGATGTTCCTCTTTATTTCCTCCGGATCCATACTCTCCCGCGCGGAGTAATTCTGAACTATTGGTATGCTGGGTTTCGAAAACTTCACATCTTTCAAATACTCCTCCAGCTTTCTTTCAACTTCTTTCATGTATCTCGAATGGAAAGGAGCACCAACCTTCAACTCGACGATTCTCCTTGCTCCTCTTCTCTTCAACTCTTCGGACAGCTTCCTCAACTCATCCTTTGGTCCACTTATTATTATCTGATTCTGAGAATTTATGTTCGCTAAATCGACCCTTCCATTCTCCTCGACCACCTTTTCAACCTCTTTCAAGTTCAACCCGATTACGGCGAGCATTCCACCATCTCCCGCGGTTTCTTCCATGATCCTACCTCTGAACTGAACGAGCTTTAAACCCGTTTCAAAATCGATCACACCCGCTGCAACCAAAGCGGTGAATTCACCGAGACTGTGCCCTGCAACAACATCCGCCTGGAATCCCTCTTTTTTCAAATATTCGAGATACATCACACTCACGATGAAGATGGATGGTTGCGTCAACGATGTTCTCTTCAATTCTTCCTCCGTTCCGTTGAATATCTTGTTCTTTATATCGTATCCGAGTATCTCGACCGCATCATTCATCACTTTCCTTGCTATATCTGAACTTTCGTAGAGTTCCTTTCCCATTCCCACGAACTGTGAACCCTGTCCCGGGAAGACGAATGCTCTCACACTTTTCACCTCCCAAGGAATTTATGCGAAAGTTCTGTCAACGTATCGTGAGCTTCCCTCACGATATCTTCCATTATCTCCTTCACGGATTTGAGGTCTTCGATGAGTCCACTTGACTGTCCAGCCATTACCGAACCGTTATCGACATCTCCTTCAAACGCTTTCCTCAGAGTTCCTATGAGAAATTTTTCCGCTTCCTCGGTGTTTCCAAATTCTTCCAGTTCGAGAACCTTTCTGGTCAATTTGTTCCTTATGACCCTCGCGGGATGTCCGAGTTTCAACCCAGTCACCACCGTGTCCCTTATGGACGCCTTCAGTATCTTTTTCTTGTAATTTTCATGAGCTTCACATTCCAAGCTGGCAACAAATCTCGTCCCCATCTGGACACCTTCAGCACCGAGAGCCAACATGGCGAGAAATCCTCTACCATCCACTATTCCTCCAGCTGCCACGACCGGTATCTTTACGGTATCGACGATCTTTCTCACCAAAACAACTGTGGTGACATCTCCTATGTGTCCCCCACTTTCCATCCCTTCCGCGACTATGACGTCGGCACCAGATCTTTCGACCAACCTTGCGAGTGAGTCGGATGAAACAACAGAAATGACTTTGATGCCCTTTTCCTTCAATTTCGGAATGTATTTTGTGGGATTTCCAGCGCCGAAACTCACGACGGGGACCTTCTCTTCCATGACCACTTCGACCAGTTCATCCGCGTATGGGGAAAGAAGGATGATGTTAACTCCGAAATTCTTGTCGCTCATCGTTCTGTATCTCTCTATCTCTCTCCTCAGCATTTCGCCATCCATGGCACCTGCACCGATTATTCCGAGACCACCCGCGTTCGAAACCGCAGCAGCCAATTTCGCCGTTCCGACCCAAGCCATACCACCGAGAAGTATGGGATATTCTATGTCGAAGATTTCGCAGATTCTCGTCTTGAAATTGATCATCTTCATCCCTCCTTCAATTCTTTTGCGTTTCTTATCCCAAATATAAGAGTTGCAGACGCGGCGATTTTTCCATCCACCAAGGCTTTTCCGTTGACCGTGTAGGTTCCGAATCTCTCACCGACGAGGTTGACTTCGTATATCAAGGTATCTCCCGGTCTGACTGGTTTTTTGAACCTCGCTTTATCTATTCCGAGAAGTAGAGGGATGGGATTCTCCATGGTTTTTCTTCCCATCTCCTTCAGCATCAATCCAGCGGTTTGAGCCATACCTTCCACGATCAAAACTCCAGGCATTATCGGAAACCCCGGAAAATGTCCGAGAAAGTGGGGTTCATTTATCGTCACGTTCTTCATCGCCTTTATGTATTTCCCACCCTCAACTTCGAGGACCCTGTCAACCATCAGAAACGGATATCTGTGGGGTAAGAAATCCATCACCTCATCTATTTCGAAACCACCCACAACATCATCCCCCCTTCGAAGGATTCATCATTCCCACAGTGATATGATTCCCACACCTCCAGGACCAAGGTGTGTTCCTATCACAACATCACACACACCAACGCTGACCCTCGAATCGTTACCGTATTCCTCTTCCACGAGAT
>QNAU01000049.1 GCA_003641545.1 Thermotoga sp. | reverse complement strand
TTGGATGGTTGAAGGAGAATGAAAACTGGGAAGATGTCCTGAGGTTGGTCGAGAAAAGATTCGAAAAATACAACTGGATTCATCTTTATCCGAATACGTGTGCAGTCCTCACAGCACTGTGGTATGGAAAGGGAGATTTCGACAGATCGATGGAGATAGTTCTACTCTTCGGATACGATGTGGACTGCAACGCGGGGGAAGTTGGAACGATCCTCGGGGTGATGAATGGATACAGTGGAATTCCAAAAAAATGGATAGAACCACTGGGAGGTGAACTGCGCACCTATCTGAGGGATTTCCGTGTCATCGATCTCGAAAGATTCACCGATGAATTTTCAAAAATCATGCTGGTCTGAGCTTTGCGAACCATTCCCAGAGTTTTTCGTTGCTCGTGGAGATGGCGTAGACACCTTCGTTGAACAACCATTCGACTTCTTCGACACTGTCAACCAAACCGGCGGATATCGTCTTTGGTGGTCTTCTTCCCGTGTATCTTCTGAACCTATTCATGAACTTCGGTGCTGTCATACCTGGAAGAACTTCGAGATAATCTGGGCAGGCGTTCTCGCACTGTTCTATCCCCTTCTCCACCGCCCTCGAATCCAGTGCGAATATCCTAAGTATCGTGGATAATCCCAATTTTTTGGCGGAGCTGATCACCTTCGGTTTCACCGTTATTATTCCCTTTATGCCGATGTTTCTCAGAAATTCTAAACCATCATCATCCGGTTTCACACCGTTCATCATATCGATGTCGACGAAGACGAAAAGATCAAAATCTTTGAACAGCGATATCGTCTTTATACTCTCCTTCAGGGTGAACACAACTTTGAAACCAAGATCCAACACTTTCGACAAGGTGGATCGATCCCACAGCGCCGGTATTATGGATCTTTTTTGAATCACATCCGTTATCTTCTCATCCCCCTGCCGAGCCATCCAATTATTATCGGACTCGCTATGTAGAGGGACGAGTATGTTCCAACTATGACGCCCACGGTCAAACCGAATGCGAACGGTTTCAAAACGACCCCGGCGAAGAGGTAGAGTACGAAAACAACCATGAAGGTTGTCAACGATGTGTTTATCGTTCTGCTTATGACCTCATTTATACTCCTGTTCACCACGTTCTCTATCGGCTTTCCTCTGAACCTCTTCAGATTTTCTCTGATCCTGTCGTAAACGACTATGGTATCGTTCAACGAATAACCGAGCAGGGTCAAAAGCGCAGCAACAACCGCACTGTTGAATTCTATGGAGAACATCGAGTAGAACCCGAGAGTTATGAGAGCATCGTGAACGAGAGCCACAACCGCACCGATGGCGAAGGAGAACTGAAATCTGAAGGTTATGTAGAGCAGTATCAATATTATAGCTAAGATGGCTGCGTTCCATGAGGCAAGTTTCAGCTCGGTTGCTGCAACACCGCTGACCGCCCTGAAGGACTCAGCCGAAACTTCGAGATTTCCGAAAACCTTCTTGAGTTCGTTCACAAATTTCTCTTTATCCACCGCTTTCTCGAAAAACTGCTTCAGGACGATCTGAAATTTCGAGTAATCTCCCGTCCCTCCAGCACTCGTGACCTTGGTTATCCTCGCCTTGGAATACTCCGGATCTATCGCGGAGAGCTTTTCTCTCATCTGATCCACGGTGAACTTCGGATCTTTGACGAGTATTATGATCTCCGTTCCCTTGACGAAATCCACACCGAAGTTGAAACCCTTCGTGAATATGGAAATGAGGGATATCACTATCAACACGAGGGAGATCGTTATGAATATCTTCCTCTTCCCGACGAAATCTATCTCCCTTCTCTTAATCTCTTTGTTCTGTGTCTGCGCCTGCTTCATTTTGCCACCTCCTCTGGAGTTTCAACCTGGTATTTGTTTTTGACGAGGTTGTGAGTTGTATCGAGAAGAACCCTCGAAACGACCAGGACGGTGAACATACTTCCAATGACTCCGATTATCAGGGTGGTTGCGAATCCCTTTATCGCTCCTTTACCGAGTATGTAGAGAGCCAACCCCGCTATTATCGTGGTCAGGTTGGCATCGACTATGGTGGATGTTGCCTTCGTGAATCCACCAACTATGGAGTTGTAGGTCGTTTTGCCGAGCTTCATCTCTTCCTTTATTCTTTCAAATATTATTATGTTTCCATCCACCGTGGTTCCGATGGTCAGAATTATTCCCGCTATACCGGGTAGTGTCAGAATCGCTTTGGTCGCCGCCAGAACTCCGAGAAGCAGGAAGGTGTTGTACAGAAGAGCTATATCTGCAACCACACCCATCCATCTGTAATACAGGATCATGTATATGAGAACCATGATAAGTCCTATCAAACCCGCTATCAAACTCTGCCTTATTATGTCCTTACCGAGAAGAGGACCGACTGTTTGTTCCTCAACCTTCACGAGATCGACGGGCAAATTACCACTCTTTATTAGCGTCGCTATCTCCTGCGCCTCCTCCATCTTGAATCTTCCCGTTATCCTGGCGCCTCCTCCAACTATGGGTTCTCTCACGACGGGCGCGACGAGAACGACATCGTCGAGTATTATCGCCAATCTCTTGTTGACGAGTGCCCTCGTTATATCCGCGAAGATCTTCTTCCCTTCATTGTTGAAGCTCAGGTTTATGACGTATCCTTCAGCAGGATCAACGCTCGCTTTCGCATCCCTTATCTTCGTTCCATCGAGTTTCATTATCCTTCCACCAACTCGGATGTTCTCATCGACCAAAACCCATTCAGGCTTCCCGTATCTCTTCTCATAGGATACGTTCTTCATCCAGACGAGATCCTTCCTCGATCTTCCCGGGATCAGGGGTATATCCTTCGGCTTTTCCTTTTGTATCCTCGAATCGAGAACCTCGGCGAAATACAACCTTCCCTTTCTCCCAATCAACCTCTCAGCCTTCGCGGGATCAGAAACCTCGGGTATCTCTATCCTTATCCTCACCCTGTTTCCGGCGAAAACCTTCTTTATGTGAGCCTCGGTGAAGTTGGCAGCATCGAGTCTGTTTCTCAGGACAGCTATGACTTGATTTGCAAGCTCGTTTTCATCCACCTCTCCGAGTTCCTCCGTTCTCATGGAGAACTCGAGAATCGATCCACCCTTTATATCCAGCCCAAGGTGTATGTTGGAAAAGAGCGTTCCGAGGAATCCCCCACCGGTTGCTCTTCTACCACTCGGGTAGAGAAGAAAGAAGATCGCTAAGGCTATGACAACTATGGATATTATTCCAAGTATCCTGTCTATCCTCATTCCTTACCCCTCCTCAGCTTTCTTTCTTATCTTCCTTGTTCTCCTCTTTTTCCTTCTCCTTTTCCTTCTCAACCGATCTCGGTGCGAGTACGCTTGCTATCGATCTCTTGGTGACCTCGAGTTCGGTGGTGTTTGCAACCTTTATCTTCACCGTGTCCTTCCTTATGTCTATCACCTTTCCAACTATTCCACCGACTGTGACTATCTTATCTCCCCTCTTCAGAGAGGATATCATCCTCCTGAAATCCTTCTCCTTCTTTCTCTGGGGGAGGATGAGAAGAAAGTAAAACATGAGAAATAAAACCAAGAGCCATATTATCAATCCCATGGTTCCTCCTCCAGCAGGTGTAGATCCACCGCCGGAACTCGTGGAACCACCCGGGGGTGCATACGCGAATTTCATCTCTATTCCTCCCTTTTCAAAATTTTATCTTCCATTCTGAAATTCATCATTGGATTATACTCAATTTGACAGATTTTTCCAAGCGGAAGGAATCCTGATGATATGAAAGCTTTGAATCTTGAGAAAATTGAGGGTTCTTCTCCTCTCACCTCGGAATCCCGAATGAGTATATCCGGACACAGCTGGGGTATCATTCATCATAAATTACAAGTTTGTGCTATCATTATTCAAACTGAATACTCAAGAACATGCAATTTGGAGGTGAGGGATATGGGATTCAAAAAGGGTGTATTGATACTATTAATCCTCATTCTCATTTTGAATTTTGGATTTTCGAAAGTCTGGAATGCATACGTCTTTAAAAAACCGGCAAGTTATACCTACAAATTTATCGATAATGGTGGAGGTAAAGAATATACCTTCACCATACAGTACCTTGGAAGAGCCAAAAATGGGAATTACAAGTTCAGATATTCCGTGGATTACGAGGCAAATCAATCGGATGTTGAAAACGGTGGTATATTCGCACTCATGATTGGTACGTCAGTAAACAACGCTTACTTCATATTTTTACCGATGGTTTACAGTGTCTTCAGGCAGTTCGACATATCGGTGGGATCCCAGATGGCTATATTTGGATTGGGAGTGCTGAAGGTTGAGGGTAAGGAAAAGGTTGCTGGGATAGATGGATACGTTGTGAACCTCTACGATCCAAACGGGGAAAAATTCATGAGTTGGGTTGTGAATCCGGATATCCCGGTACCGTTGAAACTCGTCATGCACGAGGAAGATACGGGAAATCCGAACGTTTATATCGTTTTAATCAAGCACAAGAGTTGAAAAAATTCCGTTGAGGATGGAGGGATGGTGCATGAAAGGTGGCAGATTTCCTTACGAAAAGTTGTCCGATGAGATTCTGGCGGAATTGAGGGAACTGGCGAGAAGATGTAGAGGAGATATACTCAGGATGACGACCTTGGCATCCTCCGGACACCCGGGTGGTGCGATGTCATCCCTCGAGATCCTGATAATCCTCTACAAGTTCGCGAGGATAGATCCTCAGAATCCATACGATGACGACAGGGACAGGATAGTTGTGAGTCATGGACACATATCCGCGGGGGTTTACTCCGTCCTCGGAAGGCTCGGATTCTTCGACATAGATGAAGCTATTGCCGGTTTCAGACACTACAGATCCCCGTTCGAGGGACACATAACCCGTGGAATACCAGGAGTCGAATGGACGACTGGGAATCTCGGTCAGGGACTGAGTGCGGGCGTTGGATTCGCACTGTCCGCGAAACTGAGAGGGAAGGATTACTACACCTTCGTTGCGATGAGCGATGCTGAACAGGCTAAGGGACAGGTCGCGGAGGCGAGAAGGGTCGCAAGAAAATACAACCTCGACAACATAACCGTTGTCATAGATTACAACGATGCACAGATAAGCGGGAAGGCGAGCGATATCATGCCGGTAAACATAATGGAGAATTATATATCCGATGGATGGAAGGTTTTCACGGCGGATGGTCACGATCTATCCGATCTCTACGAGAAGATAAGGGAAGCGATAGATCACAAAGGAGATCCAACCGTCGTCATAGCCAAGACGGTCATAGGTAAGGGAGTATCCTTCATGGAGAACGATGTTGGATACCACGGTAAGCCTCTGAAACCCGAACAGTTCGAGAAAGCTATGGAAGAGTTGAAGTTGGATTCGGATCTCTCGAGATACAGGGAACTGAGGGAAAAACTCGACACACTTTCCGTGAAAAGGATCTTCAAGCCTCCCGAATTGAACCTGAAGATCGACACCGGTGAGCCGATGAACTACGGTGTTGAGGAAAAACTCGACAACAGAACCGCATTCGGAAAAGCCTTAGCAGATCTCGCGAGACTTAACAACGGTGAGGATGGGAAGACCAAGGTGGTGGTCGTGGATTGCGATTTGATACCTTCCGTCAAGACGGGTGATTTCAAGAAAGTATCGCCCGAATTCTTGGTGGAGGTTGGCGTTCAGGAACACAACGCGGCTACCATAGCTGGCGCCATGTCGGTGACGGATCTTTTGGTCTTCTTCGCCGATTTCGGAGTGTTCGGGGTGGATGAAACCTACAACCAGCAGAGGTTGAACGACCTCAACAAGACGAACCTAAAGGTGGGGGTCACACACCTTGGGGTCGATGTTGGGGAGGATGGGAAGACCCACCACTGTGTGGATTACATAGGTGTGCTGAGGAATCTCTACTCTTATAAATTGATACTTCCCGCAGATCCAAATCAAACCGACAGGGTCGTGAGATACGTTGCAAAGAACAAGGGGAATTTCGTGATAGGAATGGGAAGGTCGAAGGTCAGCATAATAAAGGATGAGGATGGTAATCCATTCTTCGGCGATGATTATGAGTTCGAATACGGAAAGGTGGATGTCGTGAGGAAAGGGCAGGATGCCGTCATACTGACCTTCGGACAACTCTTGGAGAAAGCGGTTCAAGTGCATGAGAAGGCCAAGGAGAGGGGAATAAGTGTTGGTGTTCTGAACGTGAGCTGTCCCTTTCATCCGGATGTCGAAACGATAAGAAGGGAGATAGAGGGAAAACATGTCATAACATACGAGGATCACAACGTCAACACGGGACTCGGTTCGATAATATCGGATTTGATCGTTTCGGATGGGATCAAAGTCAAATCTCTGACCAAGATTGGATTGAGAGATTACGCTCCATCCGGCAAGAGGGATGACCTGTTCAAGTGGGCTGGCTTCGAGGTGGATAACCTTCTGGGGAAAATATCGGAGTTGGTCATGCAGTGAAGATGGTGGGATATGGGATCCCACCATCTTCACCGATATACTTCAGTGGGTGATGGAATGAGAAAGGACGATCTATTGAAGCTCATGGAAGAGATAAAATACAGGTTCAAAAATGTCGAACTGCTCGAAAAAGCCATGGTTCATTCATCCTACGCTAACGAGAAACATCTCGATGGTTCGAACGAAAGGTTGGAATTTCTCGGGGATTCGATCGTTGGATTGGTGGTTGCGGAAGAGTTGTTCAAGAGATACTCACTTCCGGAAGGAGAACTTTCAAAAGCGAAAGCGACTTTGGTCAGTGAGAAGATGCTGTCCAAGCTCGCGAGAAGGATAGGATTGGGAAATTACCTCAAGCTTGGAAAGGGCGAGGAGAAAAGCGGAGGTAGAGACAAGGATTCAATCTTGGCGGATGCTTTCGAAGCTTTGATGGGAGCAATCTACCTCGACGGTGGTATAGAAAATGTGAGGAGGATAATGGAATATTTGCTGAAAGATGAATACGACAAGGTGATGAAGAAGGAGATACTGAGGGATTTCAAAACGGAACTACAGGAGAAAACTCAGAGGATGTTCAAGGTTCTTCCGGAATACGTCCTGATCGACAGGATGGGTCCATCCCACGCATCGACCTTCATCGTGGAGGTCAGGATAATGGGGAAGGTGATGGGAAGGGCAAAAGGGAGCTCGAAAAAAGAGGCAGAAAAGGAAGCTGCCAAGATGGCTCTTAAAGCTTTGGAGAAGGAGCTGAACGATGGGGCTGACTGAACCTCCCTACATCATTCCGGTTTTTCTCCCCTACCTTGGCTGTCCGGGAAGATGCATATACTGTGCGGTGGATAGGGTCTGCTTGGATCCTGTGAAACCGCAGGAGATCGAGGATTACGTGAAAAGATGGGTGAAATTTTTCCGTTATACCGAAAGAAGAATCGAAATAGGTTTCTACGGTGGCACCTTCACGAACATACCTTTCGAATTGATGAATTCGTATCTCACCTCCGCGGGTAGGTTGATCGAGAGAGGGATCATCGACGGGGTGAGAGTATCCACGAGGCCAGATTACATAGACCGCGATACGCTCGAATATTTGAAGAAAAACCATGTGAAGGTGATGGAGATCGGTGTCGAGTCTTTCGATGACGATGTTCTGATGAAGTCGGGGAGGAACTACGACTCTCAAACAGCGTTTGAAGGCTGTGAGATGGTGAAAATGTGCGGGATCGAACTCGGCATTCATCTCATGGTTGGACTACCGGGTGATGACGTAGAAAGGGATATGGAGACAGCGAAGAAGGTGATCGAGCTCAGACCTGAAACTGTAAGGATCCATCCGACACTCGTTTTGAGGAACACGAAACTCGAAGAGATGTTCAGGATGGAGCATTATCAACCTTTGAGTTTGGATTGCGCGGTGGATATCGTTTCGGAGATGTTCATAGGTTTCAAAGGACACGGCATCGAAACCACGAGGATGGGATTCTTCATCCCGAATGACAAATCACACGAAATCGTCGCTGGGCCACATCATCCATCCTTTGGAAATCTCGTGGAGTATCGCGCATTCGGAAAGATCCTGAGGTGGATCTCCTCGAGGTATGAGAATTTCACCGTGGTGTTGAGCAGGAAAAGGATGGATCTTTTGAATGGATACGGTGGAAAGAACAGAAGGTTGCTTTCAAATTTGCCTGGAAAACTCGAAATCGTCGATGATGATGAAATTGTTTTCATCCTCGATGATATCCCCATGGATTATGAAGTGGTGATGAAGAAATATTTCAAGGAGAGACATCCTTTCTCAGGATCTGAGAGGTACGACCGAGGAGGTAATATGAGGTGAGGCTCGTCGAGATAGAGATAGAAGGGTTCAAATCCTTCGGAAAGTACACGAGGATAAGACTGGCAGAAGGGATAACCGCGATAGTCGGACCGAACGGCAGTGGAAAATCGAACGTCGTCGATGCCATAAGGTGGGCTTTTGGTTCGCATTC